>CALKCG010000001.1 GCA_938082915.1 uncultured archaeon
ACTCGCCTGAGCCTCTTAGAGCAATCATGGAGAATTGGTGGTGGATGCCTCCATACGACGTCGTTAGAGAAATAATACCCGGCGGTGTGCCAGTAAATTGGGGGGCTTGGGCTCCAACTATACTGTTCTGGACGCTGTATATGTACACGTTTATGTTCTTCACATCAAGCCTTATGCTACTATTGAGGCGTAGATGGATAGACATTGAGAGAATACCGTTCCCCCACGTACTGGCTACTTACGGAACAGTAGAATTCGTACAAGCGGAGAAGACTGAAAGAAGAGACATCAGACCCTATATCATAGGTTTTATAGTAGGATTTCTAATAGAGGTACAGATTCTCCTCACATATCTCTTCCCATGGTGGCCAGACTTATTCGGATATAGGGTTAATACTACCGCCGTAGGATGCGTTTGCCTACCAGCAACAGACCCACTTATGCAATCAATCGTCCACTGGGGTAGATTTACGAAAGACCCATTGGCACATGCAATACTATATTTAGCTCCACTAGACATACTATTCAGCTTTACATTTTTCACGATTCTAATGATAGTGCTTGATCAAGCGGCTTATGTTTTAGGCTATCACACCGGGCTTCTTACGACAGGTGGAGGATGTAGAGCAATCTACGATCAAGCCCTCTATTGGACCCCGCCGTTCTACTGGGCCTACATATCTATGGGTGGGATAGTAGCTATAGCACTTATGGTGATGTGGCATTCGAGGACGTACATAACAGATACATTTAAAGCAGCTATTCGGGGAAGACCCTCAAATGGTGAAGTATTCAGCTATAAGACAATATATCTGTTGATACTAGTATCCGCAGTATTTATGATGGCTTATCAATGTTTCTCCGGAGTAACAATCCCCATAGCCTTAGTGGGATTATTGGTAACATTCCTCCACTCGATAACAGACACTTATGCCCTCGGTATCGCTGGATGCCCCTTTGTTCACGAGAAAGCTGTATGGATGAGTTGGCCACTACGTATAATATGGCCTACACCACCCTCAGGATACTCTACTGAGTGGTTTATGGCTCATGCATTCATCGTATGCGGATGGAATGTCGTACCCAATGGTCCTGTTAACGGAGCACATACGACTATGAGTGTTTTAAAGATGAGCCAGTTAACAAACGTTAATATACGAAACAGTTTCCTACTACTAGTTATATCATCTCTCGTAGCAATCCCTGTAATGCTATGTGCAAGAGTATGGATTTACCATCTACTTGGCACAAGCCGTGTGACAGTTTGGGGTACGTGCTCCATGGAATATATGTGGGATAGCTCCATTGAACGATACATCTTCGGAGGAGCTGCAGACACGGTCTTTGGAGTAATGTTCATAGGCGGATTGATCACAGTAATATTATCCCTACTTAGAGCTAGATTCATATGGTGGCCGTTACATCCACTTGGCTTCGCCATGGCTCCAAGTGTAGGCATAGCTTGGTGGGGAAGCTGGAACGCCTTCGTATTCGCCTGGATAGCTAAATGGATAACATTAAAAGTTGGTGGAAGCAAACTGTACGAGAATTATGGTGTTCCATTCGTCGCCGGTTTCCTAGCTGGCTTAGCCTTAGTAAACGTTATTGCTCATCCAATAGGTGTAGTAAGGTTCTTCGTACCATTTTAAAACCAAACAAGGAGAACGATATCTCTTTTTTAAAGGCTCTAGTAGAGGGTAACTTTGGACGGGCCGCTAGATTATATCAAGATGTGTAGCTAAGCTTTGTATAGATCCTTCATTACTGATTCTATGTTTAGTGTTGGAAAAATTATACCATCAGAAGACTTTGTGTATTTCTTAACGTTCTATTTCACCACGTGCAAACTTAAATACTTCTAGCGTTTTTTTAAGTATGAGGTATTCTCATGGAAGTTAAGATATCTTTAGTTGGCGCTGGCAGCGCTTCCTTTGGCCTTGAAACACTATATGATATAGTGAGTTCGGAGGAGCTTCACGGTAGTACTATTACGTTAATAGATATAGACGAGGGGAAGCTTAAGACTATGAGTAAAGTTGCAGAGCAACTTAACGAGTATTTTAAAGCTAATTTAAAGATTGAATCTTTCACGAAAACTAAGGATGGACTTAGCGGTTCAGACTTTATAATAATAGCAGTTGAGAAGGAGAGGATGAAGAGGTGGTGGATGGACTTTCAAATACCCCATAAATATGGTATTAAACAGGTCATCGGTGAGTGCGGAGGCCCAGGAGGATTAGCACATACTCTACGCGTAGTCCCATTGGTATTGGAGATATGCCGCGATATTGAAGATCTATGTCCCAATGCATTGGTTATGAACTATTCAAACCCCGAAGCAAGAGTAGCGTATGCGATAAACCGTTATACGAAGCTTAGAACTGTTGGGCTTTGCCCTGGAATTTACGGTAGAATGGAGTGGTTGTCTACAGCTCTAGGTCGTCAGGTTGAGGCTTTAGCTGCTGGATTAAATCACTTTACATGGATTCTGAAGCTTTGGTTTAAAGACTCCGGTGAAAACGCTTATCCAATACTCATCGATAGACTTAAGGCTGCGGATGATATTAAACGAGAACCTATATTAGCGAGAGAACCTCTATCTAGGGTTTTATGTTTAACATATGGATATTATCCATCTCCATCCGATGGGCATATAGGGGAATACGTACCCTATGCTTGGGATATAGTCCCTGATAGAGAGAAGGGAGAAAACTGGCTCAGTGCTGTTGAAAAATGGTCTGAGAATATTCGTAAGACTGTAGATGACATAGCTACTGGTAGATTGCCCATAGAGCGTTATAGGTCTCAAGGTCTAATTAGTGGTGAAAGGGGACAAGCCGTAAACATAATTAGAGCAATTATTTCAAACAGGCGATACCTTGAATATGCTGTGAATGTTCCGAATAAGGGCATGATATCGAATTTACCGTTAGATACCGTGGTGGAAGTACCTGCCGTAGTTGACGGAGGCGGCATACATCCGATACATATTGGAAGTCTTCCAATTGGGATAGACGCATTATGTTATACTCAAGCGGTCGTCCAGAGATTATCAGTTGAAGCTGCGTATGAGGGATCGTATGAGAAGGCGTTACAAGCTTTAATGATAGACCCAGTTGTACACAGTATTGAAGCAGCTAAGAAAGCACTAGATGAACTTCTAAAAGTCCATAAATCTCTTTTACCTCAGTTCGAGGAAACACATTAAAAGCATCTACACGGTGCTTACTTTGAAGCTTAAAATTCTGTCCAAGGAAAACGTTGAATCTATACATGAGACTTCTCTGGAGATCTTAGGAGAAGTAGGAGTACAGATTCCAAGTGATGAAGTAGTTAACGCACTTAGAAATATGGGTTGTGAAGTAGATCGGAAGACTTCAATTATTAAACTCCCAGAGGAGCTGGTCATCGAAATGATTAAAAAGGCATCTAAAAGCTTTACAATATATTCGCGGAGCAGTAAAAGTATAACGTTTGGTGATGGAAAATTTAAAGTCTTATCCAGTGGAGGCATGATGAATATTGTCGATCCTTTGACAAGCGAGAGGAGACCTGCAACCCTCAAAGACACTGTAAACGCTGTTAAACTTGGGGATGCACTTGAAAACATAGATATAGTAGGTCCCTTATTCATACCTCAAGATGTACCCATACAACTTGCCGACATATACATGTACGCAACGCTTATCAGGTATACTTCGAAACCCTTTTTCGCCTGGATATATTCCGCTCAATCGGCCAATTACATATTTAAAATGTGGACTAGTACAACAGGAGAAGAGTGTAGTAAAAAGCCCCTCTCCCTAGGTTTTTTCGAGCCTATAAGCCCATTAAAGTTCAGCCCCCACAGTCTACCTATTTTAAAGGTATTTGCTGAGCATAGAATCCCCGTCTGCTTTGCACCTATGGTTATGGCGAGCGCAACGGGACCTGCA
>CALKCG010000002.1 GCA_938082915.1 uncultured archaeon
ACCTTTAACTTTAAATATTATTATCCCCCTTATCACTTCTCGTTCGATCGATTTAAAACCGATCGAATAGAGCATTCCATATACGTAGGAGGCTAAAAGCTCTGTCTCCTCCATGGAAAGCTGAGGAGCTACGCATCTAATTGAAATAACGTCTCCGTTTTTATCTACGTAGACTTCATTCGCATCCCATACGCTTACGTAAAGGATTTGCCGAAGACGTTCTACTAGGTTTTCACCACTCATCCTCGCCATCATGTATTTACCAAACCATGCACCAGCGTCGTGAAACACTTGTAATAGTTCTTCTCTATCCGAATTGTAAACCTTGGATATTAGATACCTGACGGCATTCCTCGGCATTATTAGATTTCCACCTTCCCTACACATTTTGGTGAGCATGTATAGGTCTACGACTTCAGTTAACGTGAGCTTCATATCGTAAACTCTAACCGATTGCTCTAAAACCTCATTAACAAAAGTAGTTATGGTTTTACCTTCCCTATTGGCTATCCGATTTATCTGGGAAAGTATATCCGCTCTAACCCATACAAGCTTTTTATCTTTAGAGTGCTTCGGTAAAACCATTCTCTACCACTTGTCTCAATATATTATCGATTGACCTCGCTCTTAAGGTTTAGAGAGATCACACCTCTAGTAACGTAGCGTTTAATTGCTTTAAAGCCCATGGATGCGGCTAAACCCTCAAACATACTTGCTAAAACCAGCGTGTAAGACTCTGAAAACCTTGGACCTATACATCTAACCGTTATTTCTCCAGAATTTTCAGTAATTGAAACTTCTGATGCAGTCCAAGCGATTTCACTGATAACTGTTCTAAGAAGATCTACCGGTTTAAAGTTTGGAAGCTGTGCTTCTAAAACTTTACCATACCATTCGCCGAGCTTGAAAAATGAACTGACGGTATTCTTACTTTTAACAATACCGTCTAGAGCCTTATATGCAAGGTCTTCAGGCAGGGGAATAAAACCCAAGTTCTTGAGGTTTTTTATCACCATGTAGGAGCTTGCAACGTCTTCGATTCTGATGTCCATCTTATGGAGCTTTAAAGCCTGCTCGAGGATGTTATTTAAAAAACCGTACACCGTCTGATTTCTGGCTTTGGCTATTCTAGACAATTCGTCAACTAAATCTGTCCTAGCCGCTAAGAGCTTTCTAGGCAAAATACCACCTGATCACAAATATATACAATTGTTTGTTTTTACATATATTTATTAACATTCTTTTACAAATTCATTGAAAAATGTACTTTTTAAACTCATAGAAATAGCTTCTTTAAGTCTATCAAGGACCCACTCTTTATTCAACACCGCAAGATATGGAGCCATCTCAGTCCCACTAACCCTCTCGAAAAATATCAGGTAAAGCGCTTTAAATAGCCTTCGAGATTCACCTTTTGGAATAGTAGACGTGAAATGGACTATTGCCTGTTTAATGGACTCTTCACTCCATTCGATCGGCTTGGAAAGCTCCATGAGTGCATAAGACTATGTGCGGCATTAATAACACATTCTCCTCAATGGATGTCGAACCGCGTGAAGCCATCCATGTAGAAGAACTTCTAAAAGAAGACGTAGAAGAGGCTAAGACACTGGGTATGTACGTAATATGGAAGTCTAACAATAGAGAACTGTTAGAAGACCTAAAGGCTAAACCGGATTACGTTATAAGAACTCTAAGTGAGCTTCTAGAATAATAGAAACGCCAGTCTAGCGGTCATTAAATAGATTCAAAGAGAGTTAATTGAGGATGCGGGACGACATCAAATAAGCTCAACTCAAGCTTTTTAAGTTATGATATTTAAGCATTCACGTTTTTCGGAATTTCGATTTTGGAAACTTTTTATAACACTGTTACATCAATTTATCGGAGAGGTTGCAATGAACATGGATCATAACACGTATCTACTAAGCACAGCATTAGTCAACCGTGAAGTATGGGCAATTCGAGGCATCGAAGCCATAGTTGATATTGTGAAGGGTTGTGATGGAGGTATTCTGCTACATATCGATACTTACGACGCTTTTGGAAGAATAAGACTAAACTTGAAGGAGCTCAACATAGACTTAGCGTCATTCAGTAACCACAAGGTTTATGGTCTGAACCCTGTAGCGACGTTCGCTACTCCCACTCCGAGGTTTTTGTTTGGAGGTGTGAATGGTTGAGCAGAGGTAATACTGTCGCTAGTAGATATCTGTTCGAGAGGGTCGCTGAGGATTTGTCGCAACACAGGGATTTAAAACCATATCCTATTAGAGAGGTTGGCGAATTTGCTGATGATGGGAATATTAGATTATTCATTAAACTTGAACATGACAATTGTAGTAGCGTCGATCCAGCTAGATCGATTAAGAGGAAGCCGGCAAGCATAATGGGGATGTTCGCTGACGAAATGGCCCCGCAGAAGGATGTCTGGGTTTCCGCCTCCTCCGGCAACTTTGCCCTAGAACTCGGCATACTAGTAAACAAGATGAATAAGAAAGTCTTTGTGGTCATCCCACCAAGAACACCCAGGCAGAGGGTTGAGACGTTAAGAAACTTAGGCGTAAACGTTGTCAAAGTCTCCGAAGAGGAATATGACCTATGTCCGAGGGAGTTTACCGTCTTTATGGTTAGGGCATTGGCGAGTAGATACGATAGCGTAGTGAATATAGATCAGTATAATAGCGTCTTA
>CALKCG010000003.1 GCA_938082915.1 uncultured archaeon
GCTGAAGCAATATTACTTAGAGCTGAAGCTATTAAAACAGCTCTCATGAGAATATATAATGCTACTGGAGACCTTGAGATTTTAAGAATATACACTCTATTGGAGCAGCTTCAAAGAGTTGAAAGGCCGATTCTAATAATCGGTGGCGGAGCTACGCCGCTTATAACAATTCCCCAAAGTGAAGACAATAGAACTAGGAAATGAGAAAAACGTTTTTCTTACGCTTTTACCATTTTTATAGTATCCCATGCTTGTTGTTACGGAGAAGAGCTCAGTAGCTGTCGCGATAAGTAAGGCCATTTCGCCGCCTCCTAAAACTTTTGCGTTAAAGGGGCACATTCTAGATTTAGATTTTCCAGAGGAGTACAATAACTGGCAAACAATAGATCCTAAAGAACTGTTTAAAGCCCCAGTTAAGTGGGTGGTTCGCGATTTTAAAACGTATCGGAATCTTAAGGAGGTTTTGAAGAACTTAAACGGTCCTTTAATCCTAGCTACGGATAACGACCATGAAGGTGAACTTATAGCTTACGAAGTACTTCAATTAGCTAAAAGTGCTTGTAATCGAGTTAAATATATGCGTATGAGGTTTAATTCAACGGCAACTAATGAGCTTAGAAATGCTTGGATAAGACTTGAACCCGACTTAAACTGGGGTTGGGTTTGGAAAGCGTATTTCCGCTCAAAATTTGACCTTGTAACTGGTGCAACGTATACAAGACTCCTCACGCTGTCTGCACGTAAAAATAGGTATCCTTATAAGCTTTTATCATGGGGGTCTTGTCAAATACCTACACTATGGTTTATATATAGACGTGAAATGGAGATTAGAAATTTTAAGCCTGAAACATACTACGAATTGAAAGCTATTCTAAACGTTAAAGGTGTTAAAGTAGAGGTTCTCTCCAAACCTATAAAGGATAGGTCTCAAGCTATATCCCTGTACGAGAAGGTTAAAGACGTTAAAGAAGCTACCGTTTCCTCTTTTGAATCTGAGTTTTTCTCAGAGCATAGACCACTACCTACTGATACCGATGTAATGCTCCAGGAACTTACTAAAATACTTGGGGTCAGCAGTGCCAAAATAATGTCTCTTGCAGAAGAACTATATGCCGACGGCTTCATAAGTTATCCTAGAACCCAGACAAATATGTGGATTAGAATTGATCATGAATACGTCTTAAATATGCTTTCAAATACCCCCCTTGGCAAATATGTCAGAAGCGGGGTTTTCCAACCTAAGGATGGTAGGAAAAACGATAATGCCCACCCTCCAATATACCCTGTAAAACCATACTTGTATGATGATGTTAAGGGTAAAATTTGGTCGTACATAGCTAGAAGATATATTGCCAATGTAGTTTTCAAAGATGCGTTGTTGAAACGTTGGAGATTAGACGTATATCTGAAAGACGTTGCCATGAATAATACGGGAAGATATATAATTGACGATGGCTTCTATGAAGTTTTTCCCTATTTCAAGCCTAAAGACCTCAGTCAGATACCTGAGGTTAAACCTGGAGAGATTCTACCGGCTTTAAAAGTCGAGCTTATGGAGAAGAAGACCAAGCCCCCTTCTAGACTGACGGAATCCGAGCTTTTGAAGCTACTTGAGAAAAATGGAATAGGTACCGATGCGACGAGGCACGAATACCCCTCAAAAATAATAAGTCGAGGATATGCCGATAAGAAACACAAAACCTTCATCATTACGCAACTGGGTGAAAGGTTGATCCAACTATTGGAGAATGTGGATAGGCAGTTAGTGACACCTGAAACTAGACGATTTGTTGAACAGATTATGGGCGAAGTTGAGTTTGGAAAAAGAACAGTAGATGAAGCCTTAAACTATGCCTTAAACGTTTACAAGGGTCTCTATGAAAAGTTAGAGACCTACATAAGGAATGCAAAGTTAATCCTCTGAATTGTGGTCAGATAAACTTGAAAACTAGGCTTATTTGATAGTTTTAGTTTTTCAGTAAAGCTTATATTTTCAAGAACCGTTACGCTTTTCAATACATGGTTGAAATTAAACTTTCCCTATGATCATGAAACTTCATACTTACCCTGTATCCCTTTAATGGTACGTTTATTAATTCTCTGGAAAATGCTTCCAAATGCTTTGGCAAGCCTCTTCGCCTCTTCAGGGCATTCATCTATCAAGTTTTCACTCTCTTTAGGGTCATCTTTAATATTGTATAATTCATCCGGTTGACCTTGAGGCCGTAGAATTAAAGACCACTCTTCATCTCTTATACATCTGTCTACACCTTCATAGTATCCAGATATCGCATAACGTCTATGATTGTTTGATTCATCCATTAAAACGGGTAGAAAACTTCTTCCATGCATAGGAAACATATCCATTTTAAAGTCCAACATTTCTAAAAGTGTTGGTAGTAGGTCTGGAAATTGAATTATGGCGTTTGTTTTCCTAGCTTTTTCACCACCTGGCAGTCTAACCATAAATGGAATCTTAAGAAGCTCATTGTATAATCTGTCTAC
>CALKCG010000004.1 GCA_938082915.1 uncultured archaeon
TGTAGACTATACTCAGGCTCTAAGGCTGAGGTTTTTGAGAAAATGTTCGCCGAATACCATCAGGCTAAGTACGGAATAGCCGTTGCCAATGGTACCGTTGCTCTCGAGCTTGCCCTTAAAACCGTCGGCGTCGGTATTGGAGATGAAGTCATAGTACCCGCCGTAACATTCATAGCCACCGCTTCAGCCGTGAGCGAGGTTGGAGCCATACCCATATTCGCCGACATAGACCCTGAAACAGCGACCATAAGTGCGAAATCGATCGAGAAGAGCATAACGGATAAGACTAAAGCCGTCATAGGTGTTCACTATGCTGGTTATCCGATAAATTTCGATGAGATTCTTCCATTGATCAAAAAATACAACTTATTTCTGATAGAGGATTGCGCTCACGCACATGGGTCTGAGTGGAGGGGGCGAAAAGTCGGTGCGATTGGGCATATGGGGGGCTTCAGTCTTCAGGAGAGTAAGACTCTAACGGCTGGTGAAGGAGGTATTGTTCTAACGAATAGCGATGAGCTCGCTGAGAAGGCTAGGCTTATCCACAACATAGGTAGAGTCCTGGGGAAGCCCGGCTATATGCACTACATTTTAAGTTCAAACTACAGGCTTTCAGAGATTCAAGCTGGGTTACTTATATCGCAGATGAGGAGGCTTAAAGAGCAGGTTGAACTTAAGCATGAGACTGGGGAATACCTGGCTTCTAAGCTTAGGAAGATAGGTGGAGTTGAACCTCTTAAGAGAGATGAACGTGTCACTAAGAGGGGCTACTACTACTTTGTAATCAGATATTACCCTGAAGAGTTTCAAAACGTTCCGAAGGAAAGGTTTATAGAGGCTTTAAACGCTGAAGGGGTACCAGCGGGCGTAGGTTATGGTATGCCTTTGTACAGACAACCGGCGTTTAAGAGGGAGAACCTTAAAGGAGTATTTCCAGAAGACTGGAAAGTGCCAGATTATGAAAGTTTAAGCCTTCCGGGCGCTGAAGAATACTGCAGAAGAGAAGTAACACTTCCACATCAAATACTGCTCGGTGGAAAGGAGGGCGCGGGTCTCATAGTGGCTGCAATAGAGAAGATAAAGGAAAACGTTGATGAGCTTTTAAGTTGAAACTCCTCTATTTTTTAGACTCTTTCGCAAGCCCATACATTAAAGTTAGAAATCCTATAGCCATAGTGGCCAATCCAGCTGATAACATTTGATTTTTTAAACTCAACCTCTCTTCTTTCGGTTCCTCAAAAGGGCCTATGACATATCCTATTTCCAAGTTTACAGTTTTCGGATAACATGAGGGGTAGTTGTAAACGAGGAAATAGTATGTGGATGTTTCATTGTTCCGAATGGTGTGTCTATAGTATTCTTGGTGGGACCAGGAAATAGGCTTGGATACGTTATCCATGAGCGGAACGATGCTTGGATAATCTTCCACGTTAAGCTCTTCAACTCTTTTAAAGCGCCCTTCAAATGCTTCACCACTGTAAATCTTAAGACCTACACACATGTTTGCTCCTATACTGGTGATTATCGTAACGTTTCCCGGGAAAGTGAACTTGAGAAGTTTAGCTTCTTCACGGCTCATTTCAAATCTACCCTTATAAACTAAGGTCTCTAATTCAAGAGATTGCGCTGGCATTTTCACAGTCAAAGATGATGTGAGAAATGCCACTCCAATAGTTAGCAGTAGTAATCCTACTGTGAAAAACCGTCTAAGCATTGGAGCACCCTGTTAAAAGAGAGGGGCGCGGTCATATTTAAATGTAAAAATAAAATGGGAGGATTTTTAGAACGGTATGAAGAATCTCACTGTTCCCATTAGGTAGGCTATTAGATTTGCAAGTGCGTATCCAGCTATGCCTCCGCTTACAAACGGCATACCGTATTCCTCGTATGCTTTGCTTCCGCCTATGCGTAGGGTTAAGAATTTAGCTATCCAAGCTCCAAGCATAGCGTTCCACTCCCTCATCCAGTTTGGCGCCACACCCGTCGCTAAGATGAAGCCTACTGGGTGTAGAGGCCACCATAGGAATCTAGCCCTCAGAAGGAACAGTATCATGACGATTACGAAGCCGACGGCCCCGGCCTCAAACTGGAATATGGCTGGTGGAGCCTGCTCGTATCTTGCGAAGTCATTGTCACACCAAGTAGTTACTGAGCAGCCTCCCCATATTGGGACACGGCCAACGCCTAATAGGTTAATAATCCAAACCCTAGTGGCGTTTCCTACGAATATCGCAATTATACTGGCTACAGTAGTCAGTATGACTATGTCCCTCAGGTTTACCTTAGCCATGTCTCCAAGTTTAAGGTTCTGTATCGTGAGGTATGCTCCTGTTTGAACGCCGTGAGATACATGGTTAAGCCCCGTATGCATGAAAACGTGGCTCATAATCCAGTCTGCACTATAGGTTTGAGGTGCCGTTGGCCATATCAGCCTCAGAGGCCAGCTCGGCCATAAGGCTCTTTCGTGTATGTATCCAGATCCGCTTAGTCCTAAAACGTATGTTGCCGCAACCGTGTTTATGAATGCTCCCACTATTAAAACTGATAGCGCTGTTCCTATGCTTAAGCCTGCTGAGAAGCAGAAAGCCAATAGAATTATCGCTGATACTATTATGAACATGTAGATCTGCCTGTATGTAAATGGCTCACGCGCTTCCTCTGGAGATTTCCCTCCACGCATAGCAAGCCTTATAGTCTCAGCAATATAGCTTCTAGCGTGGAATAGCATCATAACAGTCACTGCAGTTGTTCCACCTATCATTGTCACCCACATCCAGTAGTACGGTGGACCGAAGAGTGGAGATATATCTGATCCAGCCCATCCTAGAATCCTACAGCAGCTTCCTTGGTCGAAGACACCAGTATAGTATCCCATTATATATGCTACTTGAGCCAATATCACTATCACCACAAAGAATACCCACGCTGAGAATAGGACTTCTAATGGAGCTAAATAGTATACTAGGAATGGGAGAATATTCTTCGTATATCCCGGCCACCACACTAAGCTGCTCTCAATAGGATCTGTGGCAAATACACCTACACAGCCCTGAGGGCTCGTCGTAGTCGTTGCCGTACCCCTCCAAGCAAGTAGATCAGGCCACCAAGCCCAGACGTACGTGCATAGAACTTGGATTTCGAAGATTAATGCTACGAGGAACCCTATGAGGAACCATCTCATAGTCGGCTTTGCACCCGGCTCTTCGGACACTCTTCTTACGACATCGTACGTTGCTATTACATATGGAAATGGTACTCTTTCAACGTCAAGCCACCTACGCCTCAGCAACAGCATTATGCTTGAGCCGAAAAGGTAGAAAACTAAGAGGTATAAGGACCAGAACATTATGCTTCCAGCCCATGCACCCCAGTCTGTAGCAGCACCGCCAACAGTTATGCGTCTTACAACTTCAAGAGGAGGCATCCACCACCAGCTCTGAGCCACGGGCAGAAACTCAGGTTCCGTGTATAGGAGAGTTCTACTGAAGCCGACTGGCCAGCATGCGAAGGTTTCGTAGTGGCCTATGCCGTACATTCCAACTGCAGCACCTACTATATATATTGAACCTAAAAGTGATGGGGACAGTTTACGTTTAAAGTATTTGAATGGGTAGGCTAGTAGGAGGACTAGTAGAGATATCACCGGTATTCCCATGGTTTTGGAAACCGTACCCCACGCATAGCGGCACATGAAAGCGCCGCCTACTGAACCGTTTAAAGCAATCTCCACAGTGCCTATGAAACTCAGCAATGCCGATAGAATAGCTAAGGGGATTAGTAGGGAAGGTTTAATTCTAAATTCTTTGACTTCCTCAGTCATTTTCCCAGCATAATTAAAGTATTAACTGAGCATTTAAAAGCTTAACTATGTTAAATATAACGATTGCTTAGAAGAAGTTAAAAAATATTGAGGAAGTTTAATATGGTAGTAGCCACATGCTTCTGCTAACCAGGATTAGTAGTGCACGTATAGACTCCATTAGACTCCAACCGAGACCTCCGCCCATGTAGAATCTGTTTACGAATGTACCATAGGATATCCCTGTCCTCTTACTTAATATACGGCTTACGACTTTATTTCCTATTATTGAACCTATGAGCATTGCCATCGTACTTTCAAGCTGCATAGAATATCCCATGTAAGCGCCGAATCCACCCGTTATGAAGGCTATTAAGAAGTATGGTTTATGGAATAGTAGAGACGTTAGTAAGTATATGGCTGAACCGGCGGCGAAGCCTCCGAGTATAAGCTCTCTTCTAAAGAGGTAGCCTGTCCACAGCCATACCTGCCACCTAGCCCAGTTCATCGCGTCAATAGGCCAAAATATTATCGTTGCCGGGTATGCACCAGATGGGATTGGCGATAGACTCCACAAGTAGGATACGAATAGCAGTGTCGTAATTATTCCGGCGAAGAATACGATTATATAGGTTTTAATGTACTCCGCCTTACTGGCTTGAAGTATATCTGCTTGCATGAATGCTTGAGCTATACCAGGTCCTCCTGCATAGACATATACTGGGGCGAACCATATGCGTTTATCAGCCCAACCGCTAAAGTATATCATCAGCTCTCTAAGCATGGGAACGTTGAAACCGGTGACAGTTACACCCGCTGCACTAGCACCTAAGAATGATGCGAAGAATGAGCCGCCGACCATGAACAACACTAGGATCCATATTGGAAAGCCCGTTAAGAAGTGTACCAGTAGCACACCTCCGAGACACGCTCCTATGAATGCAAGCAGTAGCAGATTAAGCGGAGGGCCTTCACCTCCCTTAGCCTCTCCCAGGGAGCTGAAAGCTCTTATGAATGTTTTAGGTCTTATTATGATCGGTAGAAACGCTGCTGCTAAGGCAAGCCCTATCGTAAAGCTTGTGTAGAAGTAAAGCTGAGACCTATAAACGAGCGTAGCCATTGGCCATGAGAGGTCGTACGGGCTTTCCGCAGGCCATAGTTTGAACCTTGTAATCAAATACGTCCCTATGGAGTAGTAGGAGAAGGCTCCTAAGAATTGAGCTAGACATATCTCTACGGGTAGTAGGAAGCCTGTTATGTAGTACAATAGGTTTAATGTGAAGCTGAAGCCGAATCCCGGTAGGAAGTGGGCGAGTATGGGAGTCATATCGTATGTTCCAGCTATTGGAAGTATTGTTGCGTATATAGCGATCCCGCCGCTAGATAGATACGGACCCAGAAGATACGGTAGAAAGCTTACGAATAGGTTGTACAGGGCTCCGAATAGTATTGAAAGCATTAAAATCCTCATTTGTGTTGGTTCTCTCTCCCCGAGCGTCAACACGGTTTCCGCAGCCGCTCTAGCGGCTGGAAATTGAAGCTTCTCCACTTTAACGTAGATGGAATATGTGAAATATCCCATAGAGACGTCTGCAATAAAGCCGAATATCATCGCCAGTAATGTAATGCCTAATGGAATAAGCCATACTGGGTCGAAGTATAGGAATTTAACATCCCGGTATATTCTAAGTACTTCGGTTTCAGGCGGAATCCACCACGAGGGAACGAATTGAGCAACACCTAATGCATAAGACGGTTGACTGTAGGCCATGTACATGTTTTTCAGGAAGTCGTATGCTCCACCCATGCTATATATCCCTGCGTAGTATGATGCCATCCACTGGAAGCTTAGTAGAATGAAGAGCTCCTGCTTTGTTAACGGTGAGCCGAGGAAGTGGGCGATTTCAGACCATAGTAGGATTACTATCCAAGCCTGCAATGGAAACCACTGCGCGCTTATAAGATAGTAGTATATCATGACAGGCTGTATCAGGGCGAGTGAGAATATTAAGGCTAGAAGAGACCTCCATGTTAACCCTCGACGGATTTCACCCTCCGAGGACATTCGATCACCCCTTTCATGCACCGGAGCCTTTCTTAAACTCCTCAAGACCTATGAAGCCCTTCTTCTTAAATATTTCGAGACCTGTTTCAATATACTTCTCTTTAACGTCTGTTTTCAACGTCCTCCAGATCAAAAGCTGCTTCCTCATACTGTCTATAAACGGTCTGTTGGAGTTAACCCAATCACTCAGTAGACCCGTTGTCCTACGCAAGTATAGAGTAAGCCCGTAAGGTCTCTTCCTATGGGATTCTGCGATCAGTGAAACCTGCTGAGTGATTCCTACGTCGAAGGGTGCAAGTCTGACGTTCGCTATAATCAGTTTAATGTCTTTATCCTCGGCTATGTCCTCTTCAGATTTCCAGTCTATATCGCCGAACGTGGCGAATGCGCCTACACCTTCGGTTCTATGTGCATCGAAGTATTCGTTTACGAATGCTAGGAACCCGTATATTTCACGTCCGGAGAAGACGAATGGCATTTTAATCTCCCATTCGTCTCCACGAGGTGGTGGAACTTTCCATTTGCGTTCGAGGGATGGCGTTACAAGCTTAGATGCTTTAATAGATGGATAAACTGTTGAAATTATCGTTACCAATGACGCCGATCCTAACACTATGAACACGTAGAATGATGAGAAGTTCGGGTAGAATCCTTCAGGATACATGTTTAGCGATGCAAAGAGCCAGCACCCGATCACTCCATATACATAACCCATTACTGCTCCAAGCAAAGCATACACTAGAGATTCTGCTAGGAATAGCATTGAAACGTGTAGTGGCGACAGTCCTACAGCCATGTAGATCGATATTTCCCTCGTCCTGTAGTATACGTTAGCCAGCATCATGTTTAGAATCGTAAAGCTACATATTATTGTTGGAAGTATAAACGTTTCAAAGCCTGTGATCGTAAACCACTGCCTATACCTGACTATTCCAAATCTATTGGGGGCATCGCTGTAGTATATGTCTGTAGCTATTCTTAAAGCTAAATCGCGTGCGACATCTCTTATCGCTGCCGTATCGTAAGGTTTATACGCTATACTTACTATGTAAGCTCTCTCTCTTAAGAGAAGACAGGCTTTAAGAGGCATTATCATTATTTGGTTTCCTGGGAAGTGGAATGGTACGGCTCTACCTGCACCAGTAGTCACTAGGGGCATTAGCGGGGTTATAGGTTCATTGTCAAGGTCCACCAGGCCGGTGCTTCCAGACCATAATAGGTCTCCGTCGAATATGCCTATGACTCTAAGCTCCATACCCAAGAACGGTATCGTAGAGCCTATCGTTATTTCCCTACCCAGCTCCTTTGTCAAGTTGTCTGCTATTGTCGTGCTTATTAGACACGTGTAAACATCATCTGGGCCGAACCAGTCGCTACCAGGTAGTAGTATTTCATCTATACGGGATATTTCCTTCTCTTCAGGGCTTAAGAAGAGTACTGCACCGACTTTAGTTATAAGCTTATCTGAGAATGCGAAGTAGCCTAAACCCCTCTGCGGTGGTGGTGGGAATAGCCATCCTCTAGCCGAGTATACTCCCGTGTCTTTAAACTGGTTTATGACTTGGTAGTACATTTCTTCGGGTATTGCAGACCATACAGGTCTTCTTATTAGTATGCCTTGGTATAGCGGCGGTTCTTCTCCCTCAGATATAACGCGTATATCTTCCACCGGTCTTGGAGCGGCCATAAGCGACGTGAACGTTACCATTGAGAAGACTAGGATAATTACCGATGTCAATGTTAACGCTGTCATAAAGCGTCGTCTCCTCATATTGCTAATGGATAGTGAGAACGCTTGGAAGGCTATAGCTGAGCGGCTTATCTCCGCTGTGTGCATACCGACCATTCTTTCTTTCAAGGTTTTAGCACTCATCATAGCTTCCCTGAATACGAAGCCTAGTAGAGGTAGTATCACTATAGCTGCACCGAATGCTAAGATAGCCATACCGGCGTTTGAAGCCAAGTGGAAACCTGGGTGGAATATATTCAATACGGTCAGCATGATTCCGAAGACGATTATAGTTGACGCTAAGAGTTTACGCTTTTCAAATCCTACGAGTCGGCTTATGGCATAGGCGAACGGTATCATAGCTATCGATATTACGACTATCGTATATATGACCTGCCATATTAAATCCATCATTGAGTAGTATGCCTGTTGTTCATATGCCCAAGAGGCGTAAGCCGCTGCATAGCTAAGGCCGTAATCTCTCATACGGGCGGCCTCTATAGCTTGGTTAAGGTATTCCGTGGCTAAGTTGTGGAACATCATAGTAACAGGGTTGAACGTGTAGTATCGTGCAGCAAGTCTAACCCTGCCGTCATTTAACATATATATGTCTCTAGCGTAGATCAGAGGCGTGAACGGTATCATCAGAGTTTCCCCGGGTTTAACTGTATAACCGTATCCAGCTGTGTTCTCAGGGGTACTGTTGAGTAGAAGACCCATTGGGAATCGGCCTCCTGTTCCAGCTCCTCCAAAGGCGGCACCGATGAATCCAAAGGTTCCAATTGCAACACCACCTCCTCCTCCACCCGCAGCCATAGCTCCATATGCACGCCCTCTCATCACGAGAATTTCAACGGGCGTATTTGGTATGACGAAGCCCATAACATCTCCGTATGGAGAGGTTAAAGCACTCTGCTGTATTAGAGGACCGTGAGCCAATCTATTGTACAATGCTAAAGCTGGCATTGAGCTTAAGTCTGATGGGTTGAAGAGTGCGAATAAGACTATGCTGGAACACCTGAAGATGGATATTAGATACGACGCCTCTATAGTGTTTACAGAAGCGAAGTTTGACTGATACGGCGACCAAACACCTACGTCGGTAGCCCACTCTATACGTCCGTTTGTGCTGTTGACTACGAAGGCATTTACGGTTCCACCAGTATAGGGTTTAACACCTTTGATTACAGCTATACCATTGCGATTAGGTTTAACTACTACGTCTAAGATGCCCGCTAGGAAGGCGGCACCGAAGGCGGCGTAAGATGGAACCGCGGTCAAAGCTGGGGCTGAGGCAGACTGGTAGTGCACGACTACGTCATCTATGGCTTCGGGATGCCTATCGGCGTCGAAGGGATCCCAGTAGGCTGTTGTCATATTGTAGCTGACTACTCTTATGGTTAGACTGCAGTATCCCCATTCACCCGTAGCCTCCATCCTTGAAGGCGATTGTGGAAGATCTATCCTAGGTTCATTCAGCAACGCGTATAGCGATGTGAATATGAATTGTACCTGAGGCCAGTAGTTCCTCCATTGGATTTTATCGAACGTATCAGCCGGGGTCTTCATGAAGTGTCGAACGTCGTTAGTCGTGTGGAATGCAAAGCCTCCGCCATAGCATGCAGCTACGTAGGGTTCGGAGTCGAAGTATGTTGCTCCCATGAATTCTGTCGGCGGGCATGCGCTTATCCATGGCGGATATGTTAGAAGTATTTGATCTAGGAAGTATTCACCATATCTCGGCCCAAGGATTTCCTTCAACGCAGGTAGATACGTCTGGAATAGTAGAGATATTAACTGAGTGTATCTACCGTTTAAAACCTGAGTGTTTGTATACGAGTATACGTTACCACGGTTGTATACGGCTAACTGCTGGCTACCAGCAGATATGTCTAGGCTTACAAAGAACCTTACGTTTCTAAACATTCCGAAATGCCTATCAACCCATTCTCTAGCACCCCATAAGCTCTGCCAGTGCCCTGCGAATACCACCAGCATCACTGAGCGTTTAGGCGGGTTTTGAGCTAGAAACTTAGCCAGGTTCAGTAGTGCAGATACGCCTAAAGCATCTGTTGCACCTGGAGCTAAAGCTGGCACTATAGACCAGGAATCCAAGTATGCAGTTATTACGCAGATTTCTTTCGGATTTGTCGTCCCATTTATGAAGCCGATTATGTTGGGTACACGTATATTCTCCCACTTCATAAGCGAATCTATCCATATACGGACTCCGCCTTTTTTCTCACAGAGTTCCTTTAAACGTAGACCATCTTCAGGCTTTAAGTATATTCTTGGAAATGATACAGGTAGGTTGTAAAGCTTCTGGAAAGCTTCCATTCTAGATTCCCTTCCACTCCCAACATATATGACCCCTTTGGCTCCAAACATCATAGCCAATCTGAAGAACCATCTGCTGTCGTCGAAGTCCATCAACACTATTCTACCTGTCACGTTGACCTTCGATAGATCGTCGAAGTCTCCTTTACCAACGTATACTAATGCATCACCCTCAGGCGGGCTTTTATATGGAGATGGATTTACAAGGTTTGGCCAGAGGTTGTACCCTTCAAATGTCTCACCGTCTTCAAGAACTATTTTAGCACCGTAATCTACAGGCGTTGTTATTTCGAAGTATTCGAAGTATTCTTCATCGCCGTAGGGTCGAATACCGTAGCTTCTAAATTCAGACACAACGTAGTCTACTGCTTTAAAGAAGCCTGGATACCCTGTCACTCTGGATCCGCAGCCTGCGAAGAAAGCAACATGACGCATTATTTCCTCCTCGTCGATATTGTCCAAGACGTATCTAAACATGGATATGAGCTCTGCACTACTCCGAGCAGGTAGCTGCGAATATGCCGGTGATATTGTGGCAGACCCTACCAACCCTAGCAGGATCACGATTGTAAGGAAGATTGAGAGAACTTTTGGTTTTTTAAATCTTAGACCACTAGTCAGAAGCTTTGATTCTTTCAACACGAAGCACCTGAATTTAGAAGTGGAGAAAAGCTATATAAAGATTTTTTTTTTCTTAGTGATAATTGATCTACAGTGGTAGTGGAGTCGCCGCAAAAACTTTGGGAAAAGTATTTAAATTTGCATTTATCACTTTACTCCTAGTCTAAAGTGAAGCGGAAGATAATATATTTGGGTATAGCTGTTTTAATCGTAGGCATATATGCATTGTTAATCGCGCAATCTCTATCCACCATGGTAAGTGTAGACGAGTGGATTTATGATAAAATGATAGATTTGCTTGAGAATGAAACTTACGTTATAGAGGCTGATTTTAATTCAAATACTACAATAGTTGTAAATATTATAACATACCAACACTGTATAGATTTCAAGTTTATGGATAAAATAAACTATGAAAAGTTTCTAGCAGGTGAAGAATATAATAGTATAATCAATATTGAACATACAGCCAACTATATGTTGACACATTGGAATATTGAAGCCAATAAAACATATGTCGTGTTTTTAAGCAATGTCGGTCAATGTTTTGAAAAAATGGTGGAAGTGAAAATAGGGATAAGTAAAGCACCACCTAGAAACCCTACTGAGGAAAAAGCCATACTTGTGAAAGTGGGTTTCGGAATGTTAGCGGTAGCTTTCTGGACGTTTATGTACGGTCTACTTAAAGAGGAGGGGAGTTAGACAGTTTAAGATATGTCTCTTGTGGAAGGCCACTCTCTTAGATATTTCATAAGAGCCTTGATTTCATCCTGTGTTAAACAGGTTCTTTCAATATCTGCTGGTAGGATTTCGCCGTTCCAAGCGCTTTGAAACATTTTTACAACGTTTTTGATACATTCTGGACATGATGATATTATGCCGCTCCATTGCTCTAATCCGTCTTCCGTCTCGAATTTGTTAACGATCATAACCGTTTTATTATCGGATATCACCATTAATGGTAATGGAGCTGTAGTCTTTTTAACTTCAAAACCAATATCTTTAGCTTTTTTCTCAAGTTCATCGCTCTGAACTATGAGTCTAACGGCAACGCCTTTTTTAGAGAGCTTCGATAGAGTCTGTAGAAGTTTATCGTGTGGAATCAACTCGTAGACTGGTAACGATATTGAGATCGATTCAACGGTTTTAGAGATTACTTTGGAGACGGTATGGCTTATACGACTCCTACCCAGTACATTGGTGCGACCGTAGAGCATCATCTTAGATATCGCGGTATAGAGTGGTGTAAGCTCTGATATTAGGAAGTCTGAAGTCTTCCGGATATCTTCAATCAATCTATCTCTAAACTCTCCTAAGGATTTCGACGGGGGCTTAACCTTAAACATTAAAGGCCTCTGCTCGCTTACGCTCACCAAATTGAGAGACTTGAGTTTCTCAATAGACGTGTAAACTTTCGGATATGGAATACCAGTTATCGAGCTTATTTCAGAAGCAGTTAACATACCGAACCTCAAGAGAGTAAGGTATGTTTTAGCTTCATAAGTTGTCAACCCAAGTCTTCTTAGAGAGGTTAATATGTCGTAGTCCATTCTAGAAAAAGGTTTATAGAAACCCTTCTAATTAAATTATCGGAAAATGCAGAATAAAAACGCGCGTGAAAGTGAAAACGCAGGCGAAGAATTAAAAGTAGCAATCGAAGCTAGAGGATTGACCAAGCAGTATGGAGAATTTACGGCTGTAAACGGGTTAAATCTTAAAGTTTTCGATGGAGAATTTTTCGGCTTACTTGGGCCGAATGGAGCTGGTAAGACAACCACCGTCAAAATGCTTACTGGGCTTACCAAGCCTACCAAAGGCGAGGCACTCATCATGGATGCGAATATTATGGAGAGGCCTCTCGACGTTAAAAGGGTCATAGGGGTTGTACCCGAAGTATCAAACATATACGTGGAAATGACTGCCTGGGAGAACTTACTATTCGCAGCTGAACTTTACGACGTCTCCAGAGGGGAGGCTATTGAAAGAGCTAAAATGCTACTAGAGGTTTTCGGACTTTACGAGAGACGCAATGATAAGGCTGCCAATTTCTCTAAAGGTATGAGGAGGAGGTTGGCCATAGCTATGGCATTGATTCATAGCCCAAAGGTTTTATTTTTAGACGAGCCGACGAGTGGATTAGATGTCCAAAGTACTAGAAACATTAGAGAAGTTGTTAGAAGGCTTAACAGGGATGGTGTAACTGTTTTCATGACGACGCACTTCATAGATGAGGCTGACAACTTATGCGATAGAGTTGGCATAATAAATAGAGGACAATTGGCAGCTTTAGATACACCTGAAAGGCTTAAGCAAATGATTGGAGGGAAGTTAAGCGTTGAAATATCGCTTCAACCAATACCAAGCTTAGAGGAGCTTAAAGAAGTTTCAAGCGATGTTACGAAGACTGGAGACAAGTTCATAGTCTATACTGAAAGCCCATCTACAACTTTATCAGAGCTTGTTAAGCTAGCTAATGTAAAAGGGTGGAG
The DNA here is from genome assembly GCA_938082915.1 of uncultured archaeon. GTDB lineage: Archaea > Thermoproteota > CALKCG01 > B24 > B24 > DTBU01. The sequence goes on from CALKCG010000004.1 coordinate 13,041, forward strand.
GATTATATCCGTTAGAACTTTAACACCAAGCCTTGAAGACGTATTCGTTAAGCTCACAGGACTTACGGCTGTCGACGTCGAACGCCTTGAGCTTATTAGGCCATCTGGAAAGGGGAGGAGCAGGGAATGAATATAAACATATCTCTGAAGAAGATGCTTGTTATAGCGGCGAAAGACATTAAAACGTACTACGGTAAGCCTCCCTCATTATTCTACGGTATTGTTTTACCGTTTGCACTCTTCGGAGCCTTTCTTGCCGGAAGACCATGTGTAACGGAAGAGTACAGGGTAGTTGGTGTTACAGTCTTATCGACGTTCTTCGGAGGAACGACAATAGCAGCTGTAGTTCTCCCCCTTGAAAGAAGAAGTGGGACCATAGATAGGCTTATTTTGGCGCCTATATCTTTCAAGACGCTTCTATTAGGGAAAAGCTTGGCTGGCTTCATGTTCAGTTTTCCAGTAACACTTCTAGTCCTCTCGATAATACTCCCATTTACAGGATTCTGGAATCTCAATCCTCTACTACTAGTAGTTTCCATAGCTTTATCCGTAATATTCTCATGTGCCTTCGGCTTAGCATTCTCAGCTTCAGCCAATGATGTAGCCGACGTTATGTGGCCTATGAACTTCGTAAGGTTCTTTATGATATTCTTCTCAGGAGTCTTCATGCCTATAGATGAAATTTACCTTTTCATGCCTTCTCTAAAGTTCATAGCCTACCTACTGCCTTTAACGTATTCTGTAGATGCCGTCTACCAATCTATAGTTGGAATAAACGACTTGATGATGTTGATCACAGACTTCACGATACTAATAACGATAACGGTAATGCTTTATTACATAGCTTACAGAAGATTCATAAAAACGCTGACTTAAAGGTTTAACCTATCCCTATTTTTGAACACACCTCCACGGTGTTCAGAAAGATTTATAACTTAATAAAGTTAAACATTAAATAGTGATAGTATGAAGAGGGGGCTCGCCGCTCTACTTATAGTGCTGGTTACCGCAGCTGCCTACATCATGGTCTATACAAAACCGTGGGTCATTAAAGTCTTCGTAGTTTGCCCCGATGACGCATCTGACATACTCAATAGATTGAAGACTGGTTTTGAAGAGGGGAACTGGTTTACGGGAGTGGAGTTTAAAACATATGCCAGCGGTGAGTCTGTTAGAGAAGTCTTAGGTAGAGGAGTAGACGTTGCGGTTTTAGATGATACTTATATTGCTGAAGAGCTACGTAGATACGGATATTTAGACTGGTTTGTAGAGTTTGCCAGTCGGAATGGAAGGACATACTCCATGGCCGTAGTCCGCGGCTCCACCCATCCCAGAGAGGCGTTAGAGTTCGTAGGCTTTATTCTAAGAAGACCTGACATATATGCAGGTTTATGCACGGTCATAACGCCCAGAGGATTTGGAACAATTCCTGAAGAACTTCAACCGTATATTATAAAGTATAAAGTTGTCACAGACATGGTCAATAGGAGCGTTGTAATACCTGAAAACGTTAAGAGGGTTGTTAGCCTCGTCCCAGTAGTAACGATCTCCATCATCATGTTAGGTGGAGGGGATTTACTGGTCGGCGTTGATAGAATCTCTCCAACTTCAGAGTTCCTGCAAATAGTCTATCCACGGATTAAAGAAGTCCCTGTAGCAGGATTCTTATCGGAGTTCGATGAAGAATTCATATTATCTCTAAGCCCAGACGTTGTCTTAATAAGAGACGCCCTCGACGTTAAAAGGTTTGAAAAGATCGAGATACCTGCTGTAGTACTTCCCATGGCAGATTTCACCTACGAGGGGTTCTATGATTCTATCAGACTTCTGGGCAATGTCATCGGCAGGGTAGATGAGGCGGAAGAATTGATATCCTACTGTAAAGGCATTGTAGAAAACATGTTAAAGGTAACATTTGAAATACCTAGAGGCGAAAGACCGAGGGTTTATATAGCTATGGATGATGGATTGACAACGCATGTAAGTCGTATTTCGAAGGAAATCATATGGGTGGCCGGCGGACTATGCGTAGCTGAAAACATTACTGCACCTGCTGGACCACCGAGAGTCAAAGTATCTATGGAGACAATAATTGAGTGGAACCCAGATGTCATAATAGCTTGGAATCCTAAAGTTGAAAAGAGTATTCTCGCAGATCCTAGGTGGTCCACCATTAACGCCGTTAAAAACGGTAGGATTTACGTACTACCTAGAGGCGTTAGAGAGTGGGTCATACCTGAGGCTGAGTCCATTTTAGGTGCCAAGTGGCTTGCATCAAAACTGTACCCAGACACATTTAGCCTTAGCAGAGATGAAATTAGAGAGTTTTACAGCAGGTTTTTAAACTATACGGTTTCAGAAGAAGAGATTGATAAAATACTGAGTGGTACATATGTCACAACGATACCAGGTGCTTAAACGGATTCTTAAGGAGATCCGGGGAAGAAAAGCTTCAACAACAATTTTAATTCTACTACCCATACTTTTTTTCCTACTATCACTATTCGTAGGTAGGTATCAGATTCCACCCGACATAGTGGTCTTAACTCTTATTTCGAAAATACTGCCAATTTCGCAGTCGCATAATATTCCTAAGCAGATTGAAATAACGATAATTCAGGTTAGACTGCCAAGAGCTATAGCAGCCACACTAGTAGGTGCTACTCTAGCTCTCTCGGGAACAAGCTTTCAAGCCCTATTTAGAAACCCTCTGGTTTCCTCCCAAATACTAGGTGTTGCTTCAGGTGCAGGCTTTGGGGCAGCTCTAGCGTTACTCTTATCCGGAGACCTTGTGATTGTGCAGATTTCAGCCTTCGGATTTGGAATGGTAGCAGTAGCCATATCCTATGCAATAAGTAGAATACATAAGGAGACCCCAGTTCTCACACTTGTTTTAGCCGGAATGGTTGTTGGAGCCTTGTTCTCATCCCTAACGTCGCTTGTAAAGTACGTAGCTGACCCGTATGAGAGGCTTCCCTCAATAGTCTTCTGGCTTATGGGAAGTCTCTCAGGCGTTTCATTTAAAGAGCTTTCCTGGAGTTTTATCCCAATGATAGCCTCATGCATAATCCTTGTTATGGTCAGGTGGAGGATGAACGTCCTCTCCCTAGGAGAGGAGGAGGCTAAAGCGTTAGGTGTAGATGTTGAAAAGATGAGAATACTCGTAATAAGCTGCTGCACATTAATGACTAGCGCGGCAGTCGCCATAGCTGGCGTAGTTGGATGGGTTGGATTGGTAATACCGCACGTATGCAGAATGCTGGTCGGTCCAGATCATAAGATTCTAGTGCCAGCTTCGATGTCTGTAGGTGCCGCATATATATTAGCGGTTGATAGCTTAGCTAGGGCGGTATCAACTGTTGAAATACCTTTAGGCGTATTAACCGCCATAATAGGAGCCCCCTTCTTCTTCTACCTTCTTAGGAGGGAGAGATTGGGATGGAGATGGAAGTAAAAGACTTATACTTTTCATATCACACGGGTAGAGAAGTCGTTAAAGGCGTATCGTTTAAGGTAAGGAGCGGAGAGATTTTCTGCGTACTCGGTCCAAATGGATGCGGTAAAACGACTCTTCTAAAGTGTTTATGCGGTATTTTAAAGCCTAGCAAGGGTTCAATATTTCTAGACGGTGTAGAGGCAAACTCCATACCTAAAACCGAGCGTGCGAAAACAATTGCTTACCTACCTCAGGAACATATGACCTTCCTTCCATATGAAGTACTAGATTTCGTAGTCATGGGGAGGGCGCCACATTTAAGCATATTTTCAACACCATCTGATAAAGACTATGAGATAGCTGAAGAGGCACTTAAAGAAGTTGACGCCTACCATTTAAAAGATAGACCATACGTGGAGTTAAGCGGTGGCGAAAAACAGCTCGTATTAATTGCTAGGGCATTGACACAGCAACCTAAAATCCTACTCTTAGATGAACCTACTTCTCAATTAGACTTGAAAAACCAGGCGATCGTGCTCGGAGTATTGGGTAAGCTTGCACGGCGTGGCTTAATAGTGGTAATGACTACACATTTCCCAACGCATGCTTTCCTCCACTCCAGCCGCGTAGGTCTGATGGTGAATGGACGCTTCTTAGCCGTAGGGGAACCGGAGCAGGTTATGACTGAAGAGAACCTTAAGAAGGCATATGATGTCGATGTGAAAGTCCTCACTGTGAAAAACCCATTAAATGGCGGTTTTATAAAAATGTGCATACCGACTGAAGTAATTTTGGCACGTCGCTGCTTCTGCAAGTTTGAGTATACGGAGGGGGGCTCATAGAGTGTGAGCTTTTCCAATGCCTCCGAAGAAGAAAATATACCTCATCCACCACTCTTCCCATTAATCGTATATCAGGCCTTAGCACAGCAGGTTATTGATGAGTGTAAAATTATGGAGGGGTTATGTCTCGACTTAGGCAGTGGCGTCGGCATGCTTGGAATACAGCTTGCTAAGCTAACTCAGCTTGAAGTCCTACTTCTAGATATTGATAGAAAAGCACTAGTAGGCGGTTTAAAAAACGCTGAACACTTCAAAGTCAGGGAAAAGGTTTCAGCCATACTGGCAGATGTACACAATCTACCGTTTAAGTCTAATTCAGTAAACCTGGTAGTCAGCAGAGGATCTATCCCCTTCTGGAAAGACCACGTCAAAGCCTTCAGAGAGATATATGAAGTATTGGCTAGAGGAGGAAGGACTTTCATAGGTGGAGGACTAACCAAGAACTTGCCGGAGCACGTGAGAGAAGAGCTTGGAGAGAGAATAAGACAATTCTTCAAAAGCCCAAGAGGTAGACATTGCATACCTCCAGAAAACTGGAAGCTGAAGGATTGGCTTAGAGAGGCGGGGATTACACGGTTTAAAATGATATCGGACGATCCTGGAAAATGGGTTGAAATCATGAAACCCTAGGATTTTCCACTTTAGCAACATAGTTTTCGTAAATACACTCGTGCTTTCTAGATGTTTTAAACCCCAAAGCACTCTTTCAGATACTTGCTTATGACTAGAAGTGCCTTCTCAGCGCTTTTGATCGCTTCCTCAGCCTGTTCACGTCTATACTCTTTAGAAGGGCGCCAGATTCTCCTACCTCTTACAACCGGATATCTCGCAAGAGTGTAATGTTCGAAAAGCCAGTACGTCTCTCTTAGAACTTCTTTTAAAGGTTCAACCCAATTGCTTGAAGCCGATGTTATAACCTCCGAGGCGAAGTACGGTGAAACATCATGCTCGAGTACAAGTACTACGCCATGCATAGTTAAAGCGGATTTCATAGCAAGTTCAACGCATTGTTGAGAGTTGAAGATGGCTCTAGCATACCTCTCAGCTTTAAAGTCGTCTTTAGCAGATTCTAAAAATACTTTAGCTTCTTCGATTTGAGCCTTGGCCAGCTCAAGGTTTAATCCAGAGCCCACTCCACTTATACCTCCTCCACCCCTCTTTATAGAGAGAATCTTCCAACTCACTTAAGAGCCTATCTACCCCAAGTCTATCGTATATGGTTTTGTAACCCAACAGTACTCCTAAAATTAGAGGATGCCTTTGATCTAACATGTATTTAAGTTCTTCCATGGTGAATACTAGAGGATCGACCGGTATTCCGTACTCTACCATTATGCTTTCAAGATCTCTACGGATACTCCTATCATCCTCCACAACGTCTGTAAGGATTACTATTACGTCTAAATCGCTTTCAAGCCTCCTTCTACCTTGAATAGTTGAACCAAAGAGGATGACCGATAAGAGTCCGTCTCCATACTTGACTTTTAAACGTTCAACAATTTTCTTAGAAACATCCTCAAAATATGTCAATTCACAGTGAAGAAGCCTTTTCTCAGTAATTAAAGTTACCGTTGAATCTATGATGATTACGAAGGGAAAAATGGTTTAAGTTTCAAAGTCAAAGATGACTGCCCCGCAGAGCCCGATGTAGAAGCCGCCTAGAAGAACTTAAAAGTGGAGCAATATTCGAATAAGAATCAAAGGTAGAGTTTTTAAATGGCTCTAAAACAGAAATGGAAAACTCTCAAAATAGAATGTGGAAATATTTCAGTCCATGTTTAAATACAAGCTGGAATGGAAGAATTTAGCTGTAAAATGCGTCAATTCAGAGAAAGCGAAAGCTCCAAGGACCGGTGCTTAAGAGAATCAACGTCTATGAAAGTCTACCGAGTTTAAACCTGGTTAGGAGTATTAAAATCTTCAGCTTTTAGCAGTAGTGTCTTTTTCTCTTCAGCTAGTTTACGGACTAGTAGGTTGAACATACATTTCTCCATGTGGTAGACCGGGTTTTCCTCCCATAGCGTACACCTGCCTACGAGGTCCTTAGGACTTAGTGTGGGAAGTTCATATCCAAACTCTTTCTTAAAAAACCTAATGGCTGCAGTATGACTACGTAAGGTGCAAACCTACAAAGTGAAACCCCCATGCCTAGCCACAAGCGTAATCGCCTCAGTCGAGTACTTCAAAGCTAAACTTCTCTCCCCATCATGGTATGGTGTAGCTTTGGTGATTACGCTTACAGCTACGCCTAGCCCAACAGCAGCTCCACACGCTCCGAGGGGGTCGTAAGCCGCGGCTGGAATGAGAAAACCCTTTTTAAAGCTTCTTCTACATCTTCATCTGTAAAGGGATAGCCGTTATTTCTGAGAGGGGCTATTAAAACGCCTGGGACAATTGCATGGTGCCAAGGCCCGCTTACAGGCACGCTAGGGTTCTGAGTTAAGTAGAGATATGTAACATTCTGTTACTTTTATCCCTACTCAACCCTTCCCTCTCAGTAAATTCATTAAAGGGCTTTCAGGGCAAATCCAGCTCCTCACATCTTGAGTATGTTTACACAGGCTCATGAAGTGTCTGTCTGCCTCATAGCCACATCTTTCGCACTTATAAACCTGCCCATTTAAAACAATGCGCCGTACACTAAGTGGTTTCCGTCAATTTAAATGCTTCAAATCGTTAACTTCACGTCGGAAGTAAATTAATAAACCTCCGATAGAAGTTTCAGCGACTCCTCTATAAGCTTCTCGCCAGTACCTCTCTCGACTATACACGTTGGAAAAGTTGCCTCATATCCACCTTCATCATATGCTTTTTCGATTGGAATGTATCCGAGGTATCCGTTGCAATATCCAGCTACAAGTGTGTTTTTAAAGGGGGAGCCTTCCTTTATTTTAAGGCCTACTTCGACGAGTATTTCACTTGGAAGCATTACTAGAGCCGTAGCATCAGATAGCGCTAGAACCGTTATTGGGAGGTTGATATACTCTACCTCTTTAAACTTCTCTAAGACGCGGATCTTAGCTTCAGCAATGTAACATCGATATGGGTCTGAATATTCTTTAGACTTCTCTAAAGTCTCAAGCTCTCGCCTAGCTTCTTCAAGCGTTATGGGTTTCCAAATCTTAGCTTTAACGATGGAATTCTTCACCCTTAAACTGGGTGTTTCAGACGTAGATAGTTCAGCTGTTTTAACAGATTCACATGCGAGAATACGACCCATCCACTCTACGTCTTCAAACGTCCCAATACTTCTATCGTATACCCTAGTTAAATCCGTTCTAGGTGTAAATGGGTTTACATCACCACATGTGCCGTTGACGAATAGTGAGGGGGCTCCCGTAAGCATTTCCACATAGCGGTTTAAAGCGCCAGGGTAGTCGGCGCTTATTTGAAGGTTGTTATGTCCCATGACGACAGCATGACATGTAAAATTGACGAGTAGAGCTTTATAGGCTGAACCACATTTGAAGGAAACTACATGAACCCTAGGATCAAGTAGACCAGAGCTTGGATTCCTCCTATTCACTATGATAGCGCCAGCTGACCCGACTCCAGAGTAGAGCTGAACTTCTTCAAGCCTTCTACTAGCCATGTAGACAGTTCCAGCGGCTACTCTAGCGATGTATTTACTGAGCTCTTGGTCAAGCTCTGGACCAGCATGAGTATGAGTTGCAGCTATTGTAAGCATACTCTTATCTATGTTTAATATATTCGAGGCTAAGTTTTGAAAGTAGTCTAAAAGCTCAAAGCCCACTCCAATAAGGTCTAAGACTGCTATTGCGAAGACCCCGCCATCATCTTCAAAGTATAGAGCACGACACATTAGGTTGTCGTGAATGTTTTCAGACGGTCGGACTCTAGATGCATAGCCTGAAAGACGTACCCCAACTGGGGGAGTAATTATGGATGAAGCGTATCCAACTTTCAAAAGGAAAACCGATTAAATATATTCACTCCTTTAAAATTATTGATCTTCCCTAAGGAATATGGCGAGTTCCATCAGTTGGATGGGTACTGTTCAAGTCAAAGTCGAACTGGCACTCCGTGTTTAGCAAGGTACTGTTTAACTTCTCCAACTGTATACTGTCCGTAGTGGAATATGCTGGCCGCTAAAGCAGCATCCGCTCCTCCAATTGTTAAAGCTTTTAGAATGTGGTCTAAGTCCCCGGCCCCACTACTAGCGATTATGGGTACTGATACTCTTCTAGAGAGTTCTTTCAAGAGGATTAGATCGTATCCCTGTTTCGTTCCATCAAAGTCTAATGATGACACTAGGAGTTCGCCCGCTCCGAGTTTAACAGCTCTCTCAGCCCACTTTAAAGCATCCATGTTTATAGACTGCTTTCCACCGTATATGTATACGTCCCACCAGCAGTAGCCATTTTCCATCTTTACGACGGTTTTATCCGTAGATTGCTCTTCATCCGTGTAGACGCGTTTAACGTCTATTGATACCACTATACACTGGCTTCCAAATATTTCAGATGCTTCTTTAATCAGGCTTGGGTTTTGCACTGCTGCCGTATTTATTGAAACTTTATCAGCTCCGGCTCGTAGAATCCTACGGATGTCATCTATGCTTCTTATACCACCGCCTACTGTAAACGGTATGTACAGCACATCTGCGATGCGTTCCACAAGCGATACAAGTATGCCTCTGCCCTCATAAGAAGCCGTTATATCTAGGAAGACGAGTTCATCGGCACCCTGCTCATAATATTTTAAAGCTAGTTCAACGGGGTCTCCAGCGTCTTTAAGCTCTTTAAACCCTATGCCTTTAACAACTCTCCCCTGCTTAACGTCTAAGCATGGGATTATCCTCTTCGTAAGCATGGCTACCTACCTTCTAATATACTGTATGAAGTTTTTAAGGATTTTAAGCCCAATTTCGCCAGACCTCTCCGGGTGGAATTGAGTTGCGAAAACAGACCCCTTGGATATGACTGATGGGAAGACAACGCCGTATAGGGTCTCCGCATCGATACTGCCGACTTCTACATCCGACATTTTAGCATAGTATGAGTGGACGAAGTATAGGAGGCTTCCATCTGAAATATCCTCTAGAAGAGGACAACCGTAGTCTCTTATTTTGATAGTATTCCAGCCTATGTGCGGAATCTTAACATTAGATGGAAGCCTCACCACCAAACCCTTAAAATAGTCTAAGCCTTTGTAGAGCCCGCCTTCAGTGCTCATCGTAAGTAGCAGCTGCATACCTAAGCATATTCCAAGTAAAGCCCCTCCGCTAGCTATGAAGCTTTTGATCGGATCTGCCGTAGAGCTTAGCCATTTAGCAGCTTCTGGGAAGGCTCCAACACCTGGGAAAACGATGGCGTCTGCCTTCTTAATTTCAGCTATTTCACTTGTAATTAAGACTTCCGCACCGGATCTTTCTAAACCGTTTTTTATACTCCTAAGGTTTCCAACAGCGTAGTCGAAGACAACTACTCTAACCAACTTGATTTAGAGTTGAAAGTTGTATTATTAAATCTTTTTAATGAAAAGTTTAAGCCGGCTTCTCTCCAATCTAGACTTGCCACGTACTTTTTTAAGCTGATGACCTACGTCTCCCACCGTACTTTATCCAATCATCTGGGTTTAAGACCTATAGCTTACATAGAAGATGGGTTTTAACGATCTTCTCAAACCTCTCCCCCTTTGATTTTTCCATAATTCTCCTATGGAGTGTTTTCAATTTATTTCATGATTAGAGGTCGATAGAGTCTTCACATACTTCTATGGGGGTTTCACCGGGTAGTGTCATTGAAAATTCTGCCTCCCCACTATTATGGTTTAAGCTTCCTCCAATTCTCCTCATGTGTTTTAATTACTCTTAAGGCGTTTCTATATGCCATGTTTTTCAAAGCTTCTTCAGTTAGTCCGGCTTCGGCTAAAGCATTCCATAGGTTGTTTAGCTTTGATATGTTTTCCAAGCCTTTTGGTGGTTTTGCAGCTATAAGTCCGAAGTAGTCTGTCCCTAGTGCTAGGAGTTCTGAACCATAGTTTTCATAGACGTAGCGTATGTGTTTAACCAGGTCTTTTACCGTGGGGTTGTCGGATATCGTAGAGGGTATGAGTGTAAAACCTACGATGCCTTTCTTCGCGGTTAGAGCTTCTAAAACCCTGTCGCTTAGGTTTCTAACGTGGTTTTTAACTGTTTTCGCATTAGCGTGGCTTGCTATGACTGGCATTTTGGATGCTTCTATCAATTCGAGGCTCGTCTTTTCACTCGCATGTGAAATGTCCAATATGACGCCGAGTCTATTGGCTTCTTCTACGAGGGCTTCGCCGAAACCCGTCAACCCGTAGTCTTTAACGCTCATACATGAGCTACCGTATTTAACGTCGTAGTTCCAAGTAAGTTGAAGGCTTCTAACGCCAAGCCTGTAGAAAAGTTCCAAGTCACCAGGCTCATCTAAAGCCTCAGCCCCCTCTAAAGCTATTAGAAGACCGATTTTTCTACTTTCCATAAGCCTTTCAACATCGCCCTTCTCAGAAACAGGTTCCAATTCTGGATGCGACGCTACAAGCCTATGGTATATTTTAACCTGCTCCATAACGTTCTCCTTAACAGCCCTCGGAGAATTCACAAAAGGTAGAGGTTTAACCCCATAACCTTTCCAAACGAGTCTAGAAAGCCTCGGATTGAAAGAGGGCATAAGCGGGAAAATGGATGCAAAGATAAGTCTAACCCTAGCCTTAAAATACTTAGGTATATCACCATGCCTACCGGGAAGGTCTACGGAGAAGTCTTCAACTGGAAGACCATCATGCCCATTAGTAGCATAGTAATACCCGACGTCTTCGTGAAGGTCTATAACATGCTCCAACATAAATCAAACCGCCAGTAGAAGTAGAAAAATATGAAAATAAAAACCTAAGCCGAAAAGTAAACACTTAAAAATGGGTAAAATATTAAAAATCTTAAGTCGAGCCGCGGTAGCTCAGCCTGGGAGAGCGTCCGGCTGAAGACCGGATTGTCGCCGGTTCAAGTCCGGCCCGCGGCACTTCCACCATACCTCCACCATTAGTTTCTAGTCGAGCCCTCTCTTTTCTGGAAAGAAGGGATACCCTTTTACTAGTAAACTCCATGATTTTACTAGTAAAATCGGGCTTATGGATTAGGGCTTTAACCAACTGCTGCAAATTTTCGAAGCCCAGCCCCTTAAGCCTTTCCATGAGTATGAAATACTCTTCCTCCCTCACAGATACTCCCACGGACTTCCAACCAGAAGCGGGCACATCCACTCACCGAGTATGAAAACGAATTGAGCCTATTTAAGCCCTAGGTGTACATTTGTATACAGCGGTAGACCTAGGAGGGGGGTCTACTTTTTT
>CALKCG010000005.1 GCA_938082915.1 uncultured archaeon
TGGCAAGAACCGTAGATATCGTCACAATCGGCAATAACACTATGGCAACAATTAATGTTTTGAATATGTTCTTACTGCTAACACCTGTTAAACTGGCGATCCTATAACTACAGAAAGCCCCGAAAAGGGCTCCACCCCATCCATATGACGGCGTATCGATACCCATTGTTCTTATTAAGCATACCGAGAGGACAAAGTCTTTCGTCCTAGTTTCTGGAACTACTGGCCATATGGGTTTCCAGAAGATCATACCGTAGCTGTCGCTTCTAGTGTGTAGACCAGCTAGACCGAAGACTCTAGAGAAGGCTATCCAGAATATGAAGATCGTAAGCATGAAGATCAGGGTCGATAGTAAACTTAATCCAGTTACCAGTAAGAATGCTATACAGAGTATTAGAGATGTTAAAAACATCAGCCATGATGTCTTATACGATGTGGGTTCTGTATATTCGACGCCTTTAAGAGAGCTGCTTCTTGAGCTGAAGGCTGCTCTAAGCGTTTCGATTATATAACTTCTACTGAGGTAGAGGTATAGAACAGCTATCCCGAGGTTTCCTCCAACAAAAGTCATAACGTGGAATTTGAATGGTGGGTCGTTTAACGGCGATGGGTGACACCATGCTCTACCACATCCGCCTATATTTTGTATGCCAGTATAGTATCCAACGGTATAGGCTGCTTGCGTTAGTAGGAGTAGGACGACGTACCAGAACCAACCGTTGAATAGAACGGATAGGGGCATCATATAAGCTATAGCGTATGCCAACGGTTGTTTATTCCAAGCGGTTAGAGATACTAAGCCCAGTACTGTTTCACCCCAACCTACGTACTGTTGTCCTGATGGACATGTGTTAACGCGCCAAGAGAAGATGTCTGGAAACCACGGAAAAGCCGCTTGCAGATATATGGGTAGTTGAAGACCGATACCGACTATTAAACCTATTAAGAAGAATCTAACGGTTCTTTCAGAGACTTTCATATCTGTAGAGATCTGTCTGATAGATTCATACGTAGCCATAGCGTGTGGAAACGGTACTTTCTCGATGTCTATGTATCGTCTACGCAGTATGTTAGCGATCGATAACATGAATAGCCCGAATAGCACTTGACAAAGCCACCAATATAGTATGGATGGAAGCCACTCTATCAGTGGAAATGGTACTTTTCCAAATGTCAATTGCCGAGTTATTTCAGCTGGAGGCGCCATAAATACTGGAACAAATGCCTGTGAATCTTCAGGGTACATGAATCTATCCAACCAAAAGCGTAGAGGAATATTCCACGGCCAGTGGGTTGAGATGAAGTAGGAGCTCACTATCGCTACAGTGTATACATAGGTTAAAAGGGTAGAATTTATCTTTGCTTTAAATCCTTTAAAGAATCTACCTATGCCAATGATTAGTGTCAGTATGAATGGTGCCGATGTTAACTCCATACCGCAAACGACTATTCCAAGGTCGTATGCTGAAATCAAACTTCCTGGAAGAGTTGATATCCACAACGTTCCGATAGAGCCCAGCAGAATTGTTAAAATTATCACGAGAATCCAAGGCATTCGCTCTTGGCTTGTCTCGACCATTTTCCCGCCTCAAATTTTTTTAAAAAAAAGAAAACGCTATATAAGTATTTCCTACGTATACTTTCAACGAGTTATACTATTCCTATAAGGAGAATGGAGAGGTGTGGGCGTTGAGTAGAGAAGTGTGGAATGATTTAAACGTTTTCTACATGGGGTATGGTTCTATGCTTAAAGAGCATTTTGCAAGGCTTTGCGACGAGCTTGAAAGAGGCCGAGATAGACCTAGAAATCTTTCAAACTGGCTTGAAAGAAGAGTCAATATTTTAACGATGTTGAGAAAAGCTATGGGAATGGATATTTTACCTGAGAGAAACGTTAAGGCTAATCTAGTTGGTAGGGTTGAGAGGAAAAAATATGTTTTAGAGAAGGTGGTCCTCGAGACGATCCCGGGTTTATATGTTTCAGCCAACCTATACATGCCTTCAAAACTCGAAGAACCAGTACCAGCCGTTCTCAGAGTACACGGACATTGGCGTCATGCTAAGCATCAAGATGCCGTGCAGGCTACTTGCATAGGTTTCGCCTTAAGGGGTTACGTGGCTCTAGCCATTGATAAAGTAGGCTATGGTGAAAGAAGGTATCAGGGCCACTGGGAAGGCTACATACTACCCGCTGTAGGTTTGAGCTTACAAGCTATTGAAGTTTTCGACAATATGTGTGCTATAGACTATATTCAATCTAGAGTGGAGGTTGATCCAGAACGTATAGGTGTAACTGGTGCCTCCGGTGGTGGAAATCAAACCATGTATTTAGCTGCATTAGATGATAGAGTGAAGGTTGCAGCCCCAGTATGCTCAGCTGAAGTTTTTGAGGATCAAGTTGCATCCGGTAGATGCTTCTGCGAATGTATCCCCGGTATGCTTAAATTTGCCAATGTGCCTGATATATTGGCATGTATAGCTCCACGTCCACTCCTGATAGTTAGCGGTGTATTGGATGAAACCTTCCCAATAACGTCTGCTAGGAAAGCCTTCTCACGTGTGAAATGCATATATGAACTCATGGGATGTGGAGATAAAGTAGCCATGTATGAGAGTTATGCACCGCATGGGTATAACAGAGAGATGAGAGAAGCCGTATACCGCTGGTTTGACAGATGGCTTATGGGAGTTGAAAGAGACCATCGTGAGCCTGAAATAGTAGTTGAACCGTTTGATTCAGACGTGCTTAAGTGCTTTCATAACGGTATTCCAGAGAAGGGTGAAACGATCTTTTCAATCTACAATGCAAAGTACAATTCTTTAAATAGATTTGCGAAATTAAACCCGGAGGAGTACCTTAAACGTAGAGAAGAGCTTAAGAAGCATGTAATTGAGGACGTTTTCGGAGGTTTTCCAGATAAAGCGGATTTAGACGCTAGAATCTACAGAGCTGAGTGTGTAGATGGCGTAATAGTAGAATATGCAAGTTTCAGAAGTGAATGGGATATAATAATTCCCGTAATCCTCCTAAGAGGGGAAGATAGGTTTGAAGAGACATATATTTTCCTAACGCCTTCAGGTAAATCGTCAATATTTGCTGATAGAAGAGTTAGAGAAGTCGTTGAAAATAAGGGGCTTGCGGTTCTAATCGACTATAGAGGTGTTGGGGAAACAGATTACGATGAAAGTGTAGTCGCTAAGAACAGTTTAGTCTTAGGAAGACACATACTTGGAATGAGAGTATTCGACGTTTTAAGGACTGTAGACTATCTAGCATTCAGAGGATTTCTACGTAAGAAGCTTGAAGTCCATGGTTTCTCAGACGCCGGGTTAATAGCATTATTCGCAGCTGCTTTAGACAGCAGAATAGATGAGGTAAAAGTTGAGGGGCTTTTAGCATCTTATAGAATCGGGAAGTCTCTAGCTCAACCTCCAAGCTTATATCCACCTGGAATACTACTCTACGCGGATATACCTGAGATTGCTGCCCTCGTAGCACCTAGAAAGATGCAGATTAGAAGACCCGTAGATAGTTCGGGCGTCGTATTAAACATTGATGAAGCGAGAAAGCTTTTTGATTTTACCTTCAAAGTGTATGATGTACTCGGCGCAGAAGACGCATTTAAAATTGAAACCTGAGTTTAATTGAGGGATGACAGTTTAGCTGTTAACGTATAGAGTATCGACCCTAATTGGACGCCTACCAAGTTTCCAATAGGTACTACCGTATAATTCGACAGATTCATGAACTCCTTACACATAAGTTCTATCTTTTTCAAACACCACTTATTATGCTCTTTGAGGGCAGATTCTTCAGGCTTTTCACGAGTCAGTCTGTAGAACAATCCGAGTCTAAGTATTCCGTAGAAATAAACCCTAGCAACCATACTATCGAACAATTCTGAAACGGTAGCCTGACGTGCGGTAGATGGGTCTTTCTTCGCCCAGTTCTTCCTAGCTTTTACAGATTCGAGACCCATCCTTACAAACTCTGATAGAGCTTCATAGAATGGAGATGATTCGTCAACATAATGCTTGATGACTTCTAGTCTCCTTTTAAGCTCCACAAGTTGCCTCCTGGTTTTTTCAGCCTCTAAAAGTATAGCGTCTCTACGTTTAATGCCAACTGGAACGGTATTGGCAATTCTATCGTCGTATATATAGGGAACCTCGCATACGACTGTTAAAGCATCTTTGTTAACTCTCTTCACGTATTCATCACTACTGGCGCCGCTTCTTATTACTTCAGCTGGGTCTTTCTTAAGATGTTTAGCCAAATACTCGTACTCATCAACTACTGTTGGCATCTTGAAGATTGCATCGGCAAACTTACTTGCATAGGGTACCTCAGGTTCACCTAAGTGAAGCGGGATATTAAACTTGGATGCAACCATGTGGAGTTTATCGTATACATCTGGAATTGGATCTGAAAGATAGAAGTAGGCTCCACAGAAACCAGCATTGTGGAGGGAACTCACATAGTCGGGCTTAATTTCGTTAATCAAATTCATTAAAGCCTGAGTCTCGGGAACAGGCTTATCAAACCTCAATGTCTTATACTCCACTGGAAAAGTCCATTCAATCTGCCTATATCCCGGAGGTCTATAATAGTTTAAAGCATACTTTTTCAGAGACCAATCTCCTTTAAACCAACCTTCGTTTAATCTGGCTCCAAAAGGATCTATGCACTTCACAATATACCACGTCGTATTCATCTTACTTCTAAAGGTGTCATCTACAGCCAGCTTCCAAGAAAGATACTCCAACGTCATACTTCCAATCGGCTCGTTGGGATGTGGAAAAGCGAAGAGTAAAGCCGTCAACCCCCCAGAACCTATTTTAAGGCAATTGATTGGTTCTCCATTCCTCGCTTCACCTATCTTAAACATGGAAACTCTATCTGGATGTTTAGACGCTAATTCCCTTGCACTTGCATTGAGCTCATCAACATTCAAAAACTCCTTGAAATCGGGGATCTCGTTCAAAACACGCCATATCACACTCTCCAATTTAACTAACACCTCCGATTACTACAATCAACATCCTAAGCATTTATACCTAAGTCATTCATATAGTTAGTGGTGGACATGTCGTTTAAAGTTGTTCTCATAGGCGCGGGAAGCCACGTATTCGGTCAAAATCTCATAACAGACATACTATCGTATCCCGAGCTCAGAGATTGCACCATCAGCCTTGTAGACATAGATAAGGATAGACTAAGCCTTACCGAAGCTTTCGCAAGAAAACTCGTAGATCAATGGGGTTTTAAAACTAAGATAGAGGCTACGACCGATCGTAGGGAGGCTTTAGAAGGAGCAGACTACGTCGTGACATCCATTAGAGCAGGCGGACTTGAAGCTACGAGACTTGACCTGGAAATACCTTTAAAATATGGAGTAGATCAGGCTGTAGGAGATACTGTTGGACCTGGAGGCGTATTCTACGGTTTGAAAAACGCTTCAGCTATTCTAGACATATGCTATGATATGGAGAAACTATGCCCCGATGCCCTTCTAATGAACTACACGAACCCCATGGCTATAGTATGTTGGAGCGTGTATGAAGGAACTAAGATAAACGTAGTAGGACTGTGCCATAGTGTTCAAGGCACTGCGTATACCCTTGCAAATTACGTGGGTGCCTCTCTAACGGAAATATCGTATTTTGCAGCTGGAATAAATCACATGTCTTGGTTTCTAGAGTTTAAGTGGCATGGAGAAGACGCCTATCCTATTTTAAGGAGGAAGCTCAGAGACCCAGATTTCTATAAGGGTCTTGCTGGAAGAGACCTTGTTAGAATAGAAGTTTTTAAAGCCGTAGGGTACTATCCGAGTGAATCGAGCCATCACTTATCTGAATACCTACCCTACTTTAGGAAAAGGCAAGATGTGATTGAGAAGTTTAAACTAGGGAAGGCTTTAGAACGTATCAAATCTATGGAGGATAGAGGTAGAGAGGATGAGGCATTTAGAAGACTAATTGAAAGCTCTGAGAAAATACCTATACGTAGAAGCGCAGAATACTGCTCAACAATAATACATTCGATGGAAACGGGTATGCCTAGCCTAATCTACGGGAACGTTAGAAATACCGGGTTGATTATAAATCTTCCATATGGCTGCTGTGTTGAAGTTCCCTGTCTTGTAGATAAAACTGGAATACATCCATGCTATGTTGGCAAACTACCTCCACAATGTGCAGCTTTGAATAGAATGAACGTAAATGTTCAAGAACTTGCAACCAGAGCAGTCTTAGAGAAGAGTAAAGAACTGGTATTTCAAGCGATACTGGTAGATCCATTGACTAGTGCAATACTTACCATAGATGAGGTAAGAAGCATGGTAGATGAAATGTTTAAAGCTGAAGAAAAATACCTTAAAGGATTTTCTTAGTTATCGGTGAATGTGAGTTTATATGAATAATTCTTATCTTTATGAAGCCACATTTATTTAAAAATGTAGCCGTAAAAGTTA
>CALKCG010000006.1 GCA_938082915.1 uncultured archaeon
GATTGAAATATGTAGACGAATGGATGTTGAAAACGTTCAGTTTTCATTTGATCTTCTCGACCCTAGGACTTCTGAGCCAGCTTTATCGAACATGATCCGCAGAATTAAAGACACATCGTCTAAGTATGGCGTTAAAATACATTCAACTTTTACTGGTTTAGCTGCATACTCGATGAATCTTCTAACGCATCCAGATGTTGGTATGCGTGTTGATGCATTAGATTGGTATAGGATGGCTATAGAAATTACTTCACTTATGGGTGTAGATGCGACAGGTGGCCATATTGCAGCTCAAAGTTACAATGATTTTAGAAAGCTAGAACGTAGAAAGCTCATAGAGTCTATTTTAGTGGATTATGTTAAGTACCTATCGTTCTACGCTAAGACTATGGATCTCAAGATGCTTTTGTGGGAGCCTATGCCAGTTTTAAGAGAGCCACCTGCGACAATAGAAGATGCGAAACGTTTACTTGAAATGGTAAATGATGGAAAAGGAGTGCCCGTTAAGCTTGCAATAGACCTTGGCCACCAGTGCACAATCAACGTGTCTGGCAAAGATGCAGATCCATACAGTTGGCTAAGGGAACTAGGTACATTCTCACCAGTTGTACACATGCAGCAGACTGATGGGAAAGGAGATAGACATTGGCCTTTCACGGAAAATTACAATAGAATCGGTATTATAGATCCTAAGAAAGTCATTGAAGCCATTGAAGATTCAGGTGCATTGGAAACCTATCTTATGCTTGAGTACATACCGGCTTTTGAAGAAGATGACGACAGGGTGCTTGAAAACCTTAAAGAATCTATTAAATATCTTAAGGATTTCATTTAAAAAAAACTTATGACGATGCGTATTTGTCCTGAAGATTTTTTAATTTTTCACTACTTAAATAATATTATTCTCAGTAATATCAAAAAGTTTAAATATTCCTTTTTGAGTTTATGTCAGACTCAGGGTCATCCTGCTGAGGAAAACGACAGATAATACGCTTATCCTTATAAGTAAGCTAAGCTTTTCTCGTTTCCCTTCTATGATCGTTCAAAAGCTGACCTCAACATTCTTCAAAGACCTTGTCATGGGGTGATCGAAATTGCTCATTAAAATGGAAGATATAACGATTGAAGGTTTTAAACAAACATTTAAAAAGATCCTCGAGCTTAAGGAGGCGGCAGGCATTAAAGCCATTCTAAATAATCCGCCCGATCTTTTTGAGCGAGCAAAACTATACGGGGTACAATTCAAAAATGGATCTTGGGGTTGGGCTTCAAATATTTGGCATAGATCTGCCGCGGGAAGCGTCGTAATAACAAATGATGAGGAATTAAAGTATGAGCATAAGTTTCTCATGATGAGGGTGCTTGAACATGTTTTAGCGCAAGGTCCTCTAATTCAAGTGGATTGCTACATTGGTTCAGAAAAATCACCAGTTAGAATGCACGCGAGGCTCTACTGCGATCCTCAGTTTCCAGATATAGCCTACAGATGGTCTCAGTTGAATTTTCCGGCCCCTCCAGATGAAGAGCCAGATGTCATGGTTATAACGACTCCACATTATCTTGGAAATCCTAACGTACCAGGTTCTGATCAAATGCTTCGAGTACTCCGCTTTCCATTTCACAACTATACCATTATTACATGTAGCTCGTATCATGGAGAAGTGAAGAAAGGAGTATTATCACATTGGATCTACTACGTCTATAAGAGGGGCGGATGCGGTGAGCATGCTTCTCTGAAAGAGTTTACTGTTAAGAGGGTAGATGGCTCTTTGAAGAGAATTGTAATGTGTATTTGGGGGTTGAGTGGGACTGGAAAATCTACGCATAGCATGTACGTTTTCAATGAGCATAATAGGCGAATCTTCATAGAGAAGTTTGGAGTAGATCCAACAGAATATGTCTTCGACCAAGTAATAAAAAACGACGATATTGTAGCTATCTTTGAAGACCGTGTTTACGGGTCTGAAAGAGGTTCTTGGACTAAAACGGAAGATATTGATGAAACTCAATTTCCAATATGGAAGGCTGCAAATTCTCCGAGAGCTTTACATGAGAATACTGAGTTTAATTCCAATGGAAACCCAAGTTTTGAAGGAAAGCTGTTCCAATATTATGGCCTTCCTAATAGAAACGCTAGAAGTGTCTTCTACTTGGAAGATACCGGATATTTCAATGGTGATATAGATTCTAGTGGTCCTCTAAACGTAGCAGTTTTCATAAGTCCGGGAAATCTTTATGATTATGCGTGGTGTCGAATAGAAGATACGGCTTTCGCCGCTAAAGTGTTGGCTGATGGAAGGACCGTTGGCCACCCTGCTCAGTCTATATCTACCATTGGCAAGGAGATTTATGAGAGTAGGTACTGTCTACCCTTCACAATGGGTGTACCTAGTACTGCACACATAGTTAGGTTTTATGATATTTTGGAAAAACTAAAAAATAAGGGGCAGCCGGTAGAGGTTTACTTGATCAATACAACTGGTAAGATAGGTGCAGAATATGAATGGGTTGAGGAAAAGCTTGGAGATAAAACGTACCTAATGCCTCGAACGAAGCTCGTAAAAGGTCCTGATGGTATTCCTAGACCTCTCGGCGGTACATCGCCAACCATCGAAGAAACAGAGCTATTTCTACTTCAAGCAACTAGAGGAGCTGTTAAATATAAACCGCACCCCATCTGGGGTGAAAGAGTCCTTGTACCAGTTTATGTTGAAGGGGTTTCACAGGAAAGGCTTAGAGAATTAGACCCGTTTACGTATCGTAGTATGGATGAAATGAGGGAACTTTTAAAAGCAATGATTATTAAGAGTAAGTACTACTTGGATCAGCAGGCTCCAGGTTTGCCTGAGAAAATTTATAGTGCTATGGATTTTTGACAGCCAGAAGCGTTTCCCACGTATGTGGATACCATCATCCGAAGTCGTCTTCCGTCTTAGGTCTTCTAACTTTTACAATTATCGCAGTAATTACACTACTGCTAGGTATCAGTATTTCATTGGAGCCGTCTTCAGATACTAGTATTGTGTGCATAATCCCTATGTCTTTAACTATGCCTCTTTGTCCAGCGACGGTTACTACATCTCCAGGTTTGAATGGTCTCAAGAGAGTGAGAAACATCCCCGCCACTGCTTGCCCAAGAACCGTTTGCGTAGCAAAACCAACAACCATACCTGTGAAAGAACCTACTGTTAATGCAGCAGCCGGGTTTATGTTGAAAACCGACGTTAATACTGCTAGTAGAGTAGCTATTCCCGCTATCCGCGTAATGGTTCTAAATAGTGTTGCTATAGCATGGTCAAGTCTCCCCCTTATGATCCAGTAAATTACATTCGACGTAGAATTTATTATAAGATATCCTAAGCCAAGGATTATTACAACGTTGACGTATACTTCGTACTCTAGAAATAATGGGAAAAATCTTCCAATTACAGTTTTAAATAGTAAGTTCGATGTTAACAGTAGAAAGGCGCATATAAACGTATACCAAATGGTTCTGGTTACGCTTCTCCGAATTCTTGCCCGAATTTCTTCAACAGATATATTGGTGTCCATTGCAACCACCTATTTCTAAGGTGAGTGATAATATTTATAATGGGCTTATAAATCGTATGTCGGTCTTGATTGTGGGGAGAGGTTTTGAGTAAAATGTTTGTCGTTTTCTGGTTTGACTGTGAAGATTTCATCGCTCCTGAAAGTGACGATACTCTTAAAAGGCTTGTAGAAATACTCAGCGCAAACAATGTTAGAGGAGTTTTTAAACTAGTAGGTGAGAAGCTTAGAACCCTTGAGAAAAGGAGGGGATTGGATGTCATAGAGGCTCTTAAACACCATGAAATAGGTTACCATACGGACTATCATTCAGTCCATCCAACAGTTGCCGAGTATCTTAAAGATGTGGGTTTGAAGAGGGAGCTTTAGAATTCTTAAACGTGAGAGAAGACGTTAAACGTGTTTTAAAAACAATACCCTCATACTATGGCCAACCTGGAGGAGCGTAGGCTCCACAGGTTTATTTAGCTTTAAAACTTCTTGGAATTCAAACATATCTAGACTTCACAGATTTTATAGATCTCTATGGAAGACTATTCTAGTACTGCGGTATACTCAACACCTTTAATTTAACTGGTTTTAGAGGAGGTGTAATAGAGTTAAACTTTGAACCGACCTCCCAGGCTTTATAGATAAAGCTATTGGCGAATTTGATGAAATTTACCAACGAATATTAGATGGTGGCAAGTGAGGGATTGTGGGTGTCTTTAATCATCCATGTACCCTAGTAACTAAAGAATTCTGGGATACCGTAAACTTTTCCGGAGGATTGAATACTCCTATTGACCGACTTAAACCAGCTGAGTTAAAGCCTAGAGGTTGGATTGATGCAGGTTATGTGGATTTCAATAAATTTGTGGGGTATGTGAAATCGAAGCCATTTGTTGAAGTTATTACCGCCAGCGAACTGCATCATCTATTTAGAGACTATGCTTTAAATAGGTTTTTCAATAAAAATGAAATAGCTTGTCTAGCGTCTGGTCTTACAAGCATATTGTTTAGAGAAATTAACAACACATATGTTTCAGCTTCTGAAATTTTCTGGTTGATAACAGCAAGTCTTGCAGAACACAAAAAATGAATGGAATAATGCCGAGTAAAGTTAAGAATAACTATCCCCTTGGACTATATAGGCTCTTCAAGTCCAATTCTCTAGATATGGTTAAGCTTGAAGAGTTTCTCAAAGTCTCATACGATGTTAAGCTTTTCATAGAATCAAATAATAGAATTCCAGTTTTGAAATTAACAGCGCAAAAATAAGCCCAGTTGATTTCCTGCTTCCGAGGCAGAACTGTATATGGAATTATACAGAGGAGAAAAACCGAAGATGTTAGGCTAATTGGGGGAAGATTTGAGCCAGATAGCTACGTGAGCATTGAAAGTGCTGAAATCCGCTGGAGGTGGGCAATCTTCCCAAAAGACTTCGAAGCCTGGAACCTCGTAGAACAGCTAAACTTCAAACATAGACCATTAAACTTGCTGCTCTCAACATATAGCTGATCCATACTATAGGTGGGAAAGACTATTTTACAAAATATGGATGCATTTAGGTGAGGTTTTCGGGTTCCATTATAACTTTGAATCAAGTATTCGCGGGGAAAACTGAAATATAAGAGTTGCACTATCTACGTTTTAGTGATACGTATGAGAATAGGTTTTTTAACAGGTGGACAGCTTGGAGACTTAACTCAAACTCTTAAGTGGGCTGAAGAGAATGGTTTTGGAGCCATCGAGGTTTCCTCAGAGCCAGGTAGCCCCTTAATAGACTCGACTAAGGTCAATAACGCCGACTATGTTGCTGAAGTAAAGAAGACGCTGAAAGAGTCAAATGTTATAGTATCTTGCTTAACGTGGTGTGTTAATCATATAGATTTAAACATTCAAGCTAGACAGACTAGAAATGAACATCTGAAGAAAATCATAGAAATGGCTAATAAACTGGAAATACCAGTAGTGGCTACTTGGGTTGGTATGGTACCGGGAGGTATTAGTGAAAACATTAAAGCCTTTACTGAAGTCTTTCCAGGCCTTATAGATCATGCTGAAAAACACGACGTTAAGATTGCAATAGAGAACTGCATGGCGAATATTGCCTATAGACCGGACATATGGGATGAAATGTTTAAAATAGTTCAATCTAAGTATTTCGGGCTTGAATTCGACCCTTCGCATCTAGTCTTCCAATTCATAGACTACATAGCAGTATTAAAGAAGTTCGGTGGAAGAGTTTATCACACTCATTGTAAAGACACAGAAGTGATAAAAAGTAGGCTGACATACGTAGGATATACGGGTGATGGATGGTGGAGGTTTAGGATACCTGGTTTAGGAGACATAGATTGGCGTCGCTTCATAGCGACTCTAATAGAGATAGGATACGACTACGTATTAAGCATAGAACACGAAGATCCATTCTTCAAAGGCGCTGAGGGGTTCCGAAAAGGGCTTTTAATTGGTAAGAAAACCCTATCTCAGTACTTACCATAATTTTATAACTTTTTAAAGTAATGGTGTGCGAGTGATTTCCCAAACATCCTTAAATGAACCTACGTACGTGCCATCTAACAGGTAAATTTCAGAGTTTTTCATGTCTATACAACCAGTTCTAAGTATGGGGCTTATCGCTCCAATGGTCGTCTCCTTAAAGTCGTCTTCGTTTATAGCTCGTCCTCTCATGAAGTCGTTAAAGCTAGGCATTATTATCAATCTCTTAAAATGGAGCTCAAAATTGCTTGTTTTAATTCTCTTACTTAAATGCTGTTTTAAACGCTCAGGTTCTATACGAGCCTTAACCCAGACTCTTTTAAGAAATTTACTGTTAAACCTATCCCTAAAAGCTATGGCTGGATGTATATGACCTATAACGAGAGTCTGACATTTGAAAAGTTCAGGTTTAGGCCAAGAGTGCCCATGGAAAAGACCTACCTCATCCCAGAGCGCTAATCCACCAGACTCCACTATTTCAATATCTTCCGGTGTTAAGGTTTCCAAATCTCCATCATGATTCCCAGGAACTATAACAACCTTTTCAACTAAGTTCTTAGTAGTTTTAAGAAACTCGGGTACGTCCACCCACTCGGTTTTCTCAAACCTTACGATAGCATGTTTAACGTCACCTAAAAGTATAAGCATTTGAGGTTTAAACATCGTCAATAATTCTACTAGCTTTTTTAAAAGCCTCTTAGTCTGAGATGGAATATATATTCCATGGTCAGATAAAGAGCTTTCCCAGCCTATGTGAAGATCCGCCACGGTTAAAACTGTGCAATCTTCACGTTGAATTAGAAGTACAGGTTCTGGGAAGAGGGGCTTCAGAGAGACAGCCGCGTAGTTCTTCATAAGAGGCACCTAGATTAAAGCTTAACTATTTGAGCATGAGGAATGCCAGCTATATTCATAACAGCCTCTGGATGTACAAGTCTCCCTTCCACAGCTCTATTCACAATTGTAACACCTATCAAATTAGCAGCATCGGCATTTCGGATAAGGGCTATGGCTTCTTCTACACTCATTTTAAGTCCTTTAAAGAATTTTTCGTTAACGTCGAAGCATATATCCTTCTCGTTTAGAATTTTCCCAAGAAGCTCTTCATCGCATACAGCTACAAGTACGTAACCTTGAAATCTATGAACTTTAACGTAGACACTACACAAGTATTTCACCTCGATATCACTGGTGATGAAGCCCCACACGCGTCGCACTCTATATAAAGAAAGCGTCCGTGTTTCTTAAGATGTGTATCGGGTCTCATGCAAACCTTACATAGTACAAAATTCTGTACGTATCTTTCTATAAGTTTGTTTAATGTAGATCTATCGAACTTTCCATGTATTTCAGCTATATCATCTTTCAAAGTACCAGCTGAACCTGCCTCCTTACAGAGGAATTTTAATAAATGCTCTGGACCCCTATTTATAACCGATGCAATTTCTCTAAAGTTTCGCACTAGAGTACGGTTTCCTACTACGATGACATCAACCGATGGAATTTTCAACCTCTCAGATTGAAGAGGTTTCTTAGGCAAGGATGATAAAGCTCTTTTAAGCATATCCTCGTAGCTTGCTGAGGTCATGATGCCCAAGAAAAAATAGGTATCAACCACTACTTTAACCTTTATATAAAAGGTTTTCATGTGGATTAAATACGGATTTCCGCCAACGTTAGAAATTTAAGAGATAAATGGTCGATTTTAGATAAATAATTTGATCTTCTTAAAATCAAGACGCTTAAAGTAATTCTTTTAAGGAGAAAGCAATTTGTTAAATTAACAAACATGGTTAGAAAAGTACTTATTACAGCGGCCTTACCATATGTTTACGCTCCCAGACATTTCGGACATTTAGCAGGAGCGTACCTACCTGCGGATATATATGTCAGATATAGAAGGCTTACAGGCGATGACGTAATATACGTATGCGGTACGGATGAAAATGCAACCTCCGTCGTATTGGAGGCCATGCGACTTAAGATTCAACCGAGAGAGTTATGCGATAGAAACTACATCATTCAGAAGACTGTCTTTGAAAAACTCGGAATAAGCTTCGATATATACTCTAGAACGTCTCTACCTATACATTTTGAAACAGTTGAGGAATTCTATAAAACCCTTTACGATAAAGGCTTCATATATGAGAAAAACATTAAACAACTTTTCTGTCCAAAATGTAATACTTTTCTTCCAGATAGATTTGTCAAAGGGGTATGCCCATATTGTGGAGCTCAAGACCAGTATGGTGATGTTTGTGAAAAATGCGGAAGGTGGTACGATGGTTGGGAGCTCACAGATCCTAAATGTGTAATCTGCGGTACTAAACCAGTTTTAAAAGAAAGCATTCACTATTTTCTTAAACTGTCGGCGCTCACAGGTAAAGTTTTACAGTATGTAAAGCGTAAAGGCTCTAATTGGAGAAAAGCTACGTTAAACAAAACATTATCCTGGCTTCTGAAGGAGGGTTTAAAAGATAAAGATATAACTAGAGACTACGATTGGGGTCCTCCCGCCCCTTTTCCGAAAGCTAAAGGTCAAGTTATATATAACTGGGCTGAAAACCTCTTAGGCTACATATCTGCTACAAAACACTGGGCTATTGAGCATAATAAACCTGAAATGTGGGTTGAATATTGGAAAAAAAGCGATGTGGAACTCTACTGCTTTATAGGTAAAGACAATTTATTCTTCCATACGATTCTCTTTCCAGCTCTTCTAATCGCCTATGGAGATTATGTTCTACCGGAGAACATTGTAGTAAGTGAGTTTGTTAATCTCGAAGGAGAGAAGCTCTCCACCAGCAGAGGATGGGTAATATGGCTTCATGAAATGCTTGAGAAATTTCATCCAGATATGATACGGTACTATGCTGTAGTAATAGCTCCGGAACATAGAGATACGAATTTTAAATGGAAAGATTTCCAGGTAAAGGTAAACAATGAGCTTATCGCAAATCTTGCGAATTTTGTAAATAGAGTTTTAACACTTCTCCATAAACTTTCAAATGGAGTCGTTCCAAAACCGGACAAATTAGATGAATATGATATGAAAATGCTTAGTGAAATAGATGGAGCTGCCGAAAAAGTAATGATGGAAATCGAGCGGTTTGAATTTAAGAAAGGTCTTAAGGAGATCATGAAGCTTTCATCTCTTGGAAATAGCTATTTGAACACTAAGATGCCTTGGAACAACCCCAAGACTGCACCGTCAGCACTCTACGTAGCTTCCCAAATAGTTTACGCTATTTCAATATTGTTAATACCGTACCTACCGTTTACGGCAGCTGAGATTAGACGCATGCTCAATATACCTGAGGACTTAAACTCAGTAAGGTGGAGTTCTCTTAAAGAGACGCTTAAGCCTGGACATAAAGTTTCTAAACCTAGACCTTTATTTAGAAAAATTCGAGATGAAGATATCGCATCTGAAATAGATAAACTTGAAAAATTGAGGATTAAGCATGAAGTTAAAACTGGATCTTCACGTTCACACTAATGCTTCTGGAGATTCTTTGATCAGACTTGATGAGGCTTTAATTGAGGCTAAAGCTAAAGGTTTAAATGGTCTGGCCTTAACCGAACATGGAACACCTTCAAAGGTTAGGGGTTTTACGAGAGGTGTTCTTATCATACCTGGTTTGGAGGTAAATACGCTCATAGGTCATGTACTGGTTTTAGGAGTAGATCAGTGGAGGCTTAAGCCAGGCTTAAAACCTATACGGGTAGTGCTAGAGGAGGCGAAGAGGCTTGGAGCAGTTACAGTTTTAGCGCATCCTTTTCCCAGAACGCTAATTCCTTCATTTATACTTCGAATTAGGCAATCTGGGTTGGATGCTATAGAAGTCTTAAATTCAGGTACCATTCTTTTCCCAGTATCATCTAGAGTTAATATGAGGGCGTCTCTTAAATTCAATATACCAATGACTGCTGGAAGCGATTCCCACATACGTAGAACAATAGGATATGCGTATACTATTGTTGAAGTACCTTCAATTGGCATGGAGGACATATTAGAGTCAATTAGAAGGGGGTTGACGGAAGTTTATGGAAGGGCAAGCGGCTTGAAGGCTAAACTTGAGAAGAGGATTCATGGGAAAAGGTTTGAGCAATTTTCTCCGCTATAAACTCTGCGGGATTTACCATAGAAGCTAAAAGCTTACTAGCTTTCCTCTCAAACTTAACCTTTTCGCGAAACTCTAGAAAACGCTCTATGAGTTTTAAAGCTTCTTCTGAGTTGGAGACTTTACATAGGAGACTTTTACTTATGAGGAATTTCTCAACGTATGTTTCTCTGCCAGGGTAGCATGAAATTACTGGAACACCTAACAGAGCAGCTTCAGAGTTCATAGTCCCCCCACCTCCTACAAACACCGTAGCTGAGCACAATAGGTTTACAGCATCTATTGTTTTCTCCAATACTAGAGCCTTTACGTTAAGTTCTTCTAAGATTTTCTGTAATTGCTCCTCATATCTAGGTATTATGACTGGCTGAATGTCAAATCTTTGAATGGCTTTTAAAGCTATTTCTTCGACGAGACCGCCCATGCCGAGTATGTACGACGCTTGGCTTTCTTCAAGCCTGAATACCACTATCGGTTTCTCTTTGGATAGCCCCAATGATTTAACAATATTTAGATCCGGTTTAAAATTCTTAAGCCACGCAGCTGGATCTAAAGCCCTATATTTAAAAATCCTAGAAGGTTCTATACCGTATACTGTCCAAGCACTCTTAGGTATAATCCAAGGTGTGAACAGTATTTTAGACAGCGGAATCGATAGCTTTGCCACAGCGTTTGAATGTGGACTGTCATTTACAGCTACATGAGGTATATTTAGCCCGAAGGCTACTCTAGATGCTTCTGGAGAAGAGAAGGATACAACTAGATTGGGTCTGATTTTCTGGAAAACCTTCTTAAGTTCTATCATCCGCTCCAAACTGGCTTCGAGCTTTCCTTCAAGCGTTGCTCCGCCATACCTACCTACCAAGTATGCCTCTTCACCTAAAGCTTCTAAAAGTCCAACAACTTCCCTAAACACTCTAGCCGTTTTATAGACTTCGAAACCCCGTCTCTCAAGCTCTCTTCCCAAAACTGAGAAAAATCTACATTGCTTTGGCGTTAAAATGTCAAGCAAAACTTTCATACTTTCAGTAAAACCTTCACTTCTACTTTCTAAAAAGCGTTACCTTGTTAAAGATCCTCACGTAGTTGAATCTGCTTCGATTAACTTTACAGTGAAATCCATTTATTTGAAATAGTGCTTTTTTAAACTATGACGTAAATCATTGTGTTTTTCCAATCTACTTATGATCGAGCAATTCCTTGACATGTAGGATGCATCTGGTCTTATGATGTCTTATCGACGTCTCCCAGCGCTTTAATGGATAGAATGATATTTTCTTCAACCTTGAATTATTCAGTTTTCTCTCAATGCGTTTCTCTGCTTCATGAAGTTTATTCCGGCAGTCATAGCGAAGTATTGAAAACTTTATCCCCATTTTTCAGAGATTATAGTGACAGTACTATGCTCTAAATCGACGGCAATCCATTAGAACCACGCCAATCCTAAATGGTATAATTTAAATTCTCATAGTTAGAATTTTAGAGTGCCAACATATACGTAAAGAGGGAGTCCTTTATGACTAATATAATGGATCTAAATCCTGAGGAAATTCCCGATATGCTTACTAAAGGAGATCTTAAACTGAGCGTAATAGGTTGTGGAGTTATGGGTCTACCGTTAGCTTGCCTTTACGCGGATAAAGGGGTTGAAGTTTATGGGGTGGACGCAAATGTAGAACTTGTTGACAGGCTTAAGCGTGGTATAATTCCAAATTCTGAACCGGGACTTCAAACACTTCTTCAAAAAGTGCTTAGGATGGGAAAATTTCATCCAACTACAGATATTAAATCTGCTGTTAGCGATTCTGAGATCATTATGATTATCGTATCGGCTTTAGTAAATCAATTCGGTATCCCAGACTACTCCCCCCTCCGTAAAGTTGCAGAAGATTTAGGTACGTGTATGACAAGGGGTAGTCTTATTATTCAAAGCAGTACAACTGGTCCAGGTGTAACTGAAGAAGTAGTTAAAGAGAGAATTGAGGCATTGTCTAATTTAAAGGCTGAGCAGGACTTCGGTTTTGCCTATAGTCCCCTCAGAGGGGCGGAGGGAACATTGCTGAGGGATCTTGTAAGTTATCCTAGAATTGTCGGAGCAGTTGGACCTAAAAGTCTTATAGTCAGTGAAGCTGTTTTGAAAATGGTTGTCGAAGGGGGGATTGTTAGAGTTAGGGATATTAAAACAGCTGAAACTGTCAAACTTTTTGAAAACTTCTATCGGTTTGCCACATTAGTTATTAGCCATGAGCTGGCGATCCTATGTGAAAAAATAGGTGTAGATTATCTTGAAGTATTGAAGGCTGCTACGACTCAGCCATTCTGCCACCTTCTTAAACCTAGCATAGGTGTTGGTGGTCATCTTCCTAAGGATGCTCAACTCTTGCAGAATTCAGCTGAAAACGTTAATTTTAACTTACGTACGCTCAAAGTAACTTTAAAAGTTAATGATAATCTTCTTAGATATGATTATGCACTTGTAATGAAAGCTTTAAGAAAGCTTGGAAAACCCCTTAGACGTTCTAGGATACTTGTACTTGGGTTAAGCTTTAAACCAAATGTTAAAAATACTAGAAACTCCTATAGTCTTAAATTGGCAAATGAGCTACTGAAGAAGGGGGCTGAAGTGGTGGTCTATGATCCATATTTTACACGTGATGAAATTAGAGGCATGGGCTTTAAAACGTCTTTAAGCCTCAAGAGGGCTCTTAGAGATGTTGATTGTGTAATCATAGCTACACCACACGATGTATTTAAAAGTATAAGCTTAAGCGACTTTAAAAGCCCTGATGGTAAAACTATAGCCATAGTAGACTTCGGCAGGATATTCAACCGTGAAGAAGTTGAAAAAGCCAACCTTATATACGTCGGTGTAGGAGCTGATTCTCTTGACTAAGATAGCGGTTATAGGTGTAGGTTTCTGGGGTAGAAACCATGCTAGAGTCTATAGCGAGATAGAGGATGTTGAACTTGTTGCAGTATGTGATATAGACCGTGAAAGATCTAGAAGCGTAGCTAAGAAATACGGATGTAGAGCATACAGCGATTTTAAGGAGATGCTTCTTGTTGAAAAGCCAGATGCCGTAAGTGTATGCACACCAACGACCACGCATTTTGAGATAACATCTGAAGTTTTAAGCCATGGGGTACACAGTTTAACTGAGAAGCCTTTATGTAGTACTTTAGAGGAGGCTGAGAAGCTTCGAGATTTAGCTCACAGTTTAGGACTTAAACTCATGCCAGGACATATAGAACGCTTTAACCCAGCTGTGGGGAGGATTAAGACGCTGATAGATAACGGTGTACTCGGCCAAATTATACTTATAACTGCCAGAAGAGTTTCTAGGTGGCCTGAACGTATAGGAGACGTGGGCGTTGTCAAGGATTCTGCTATACACGATTTAGATATCATGCGTTTCCTCGTAGGTGATGTTGAGAGCGTTTACGCTAAGGTTGGCAATCTCTGGCATAGATTTGAAGACTACGCTGAAGCAATCCTCCACTTTAAAAGTGGAGTTACAGGGTTTATAGAGGCCAACTGGCTTACGCCACGCAAGATCAGGTCTCTGATAATCACCGGAAGTGAGGCTACCGCTTCGCTAGATTATATATCTCAAGAAGTTGTAATAGAAGATTTTGAAAAAGTTCTTCAGCCGACTGTTAAATATGAGGAGCCTTTAATGAGGGAGCTTAAACACTTTATCAATGTTGTTTTAGGTAGGGAGAGTTTACTTCTGACTGCTGATGATGGAGTGGAAGCGCTTAGAATATGTGAGGCAATACTTAAATCTAGCTATAAAGGTGAAAGGATTTATTTGAGGTGAGTCTGCTGAAGAGGAGGCTTATGGATATATTGGCGTGTCCTATCGATAAACACTATCCTCTTGAGCTTTTCGTATTCGAGGAGAGGGAGGACGGTGAAATCGTAGAGGGTCTTATATGGTGTTCTAAGTGTAATAGATTTTACCCGATACGGGATGAGATTCCCGAAATGCTTCCAGACGAGCTTAGAAATTTAAAAGAAGACCTGGAGTTTCTCGAAAAGTGGAAAAACAGAATACCTGAGGAGATCCTATCGGGTGGAAAACCGATAAACCTACGGTTTAAACGAGGTTAAGATAACATTAGAAGAAAAATTGTTGGTAAAAATAATTAAACGAATAGTTGAAGCCTATAATCCTAGAGAGACGATGATATTGGAACTATACCATTTTTAATCCATCGGGTATGTCTAACAACACCGGTCAATTTTTGACGATCAATCTCTTTAATCCTACCTCTACCATCCTTTGAATAACGTGTCCAAGCTTCAGCGCATAGTGTAAGCTTGTAAATGAAACATCAGTTCCATGCATAAACGCTAAGCAACAATCCTCTCCTAATATCATTAGGTGGGCTTAACAACATATTC
>CALKCG010000007.1 GCA_938082915.1 uncultured archaeon
TGAGCTTAGGGAGAAGTATAAACGTAGGTCGTTTCCAATACGTAAAGGTGATACTGTTAAAATTGTTAGAGGAGATTTTAAAGGCTTTTCAGGTACTGTTTTAAGAGTAGATCGTGAGAAGATGCGTATTTACGTGGAAGGTGTTACCCGTGAGAAGGTTGATGGTACAAAGGTTCTTATACCTATACATCCATCTAAAGTGGTAATTACTAAGATCAGCTTAGATGATAAGAGAAGGGTTGAAGCATTGGAGCGGAAAATTAAGATACAGGCTCCTGAAATGGTGAAAACGTAGGGGTGTTCATTTTGGGAAAGATTAGCGGGTCGAGGCATTTGAAACGATTGGCGGCGCCGGAATCATGGAATATACCTAGAAAGACCTTTAAATGGGTTGTAAAACCTAACCCAGGTCCCCATCCAATAGATGAATGCATCCCTCTTCAAATCCTTATAAGGGACTACCTCGGTTTAGCTCATAAGGCTAAAGAGGTTAACTTCATTCTAAGTAGAGGATACGTTAAGGTTGACTGTAGAATTGTCCGTGATCGTGGTTTTCCAATCGGCCTTATGGATGTACTATACATAGAGAAGCTCGATAAATCTTACCGGATACTTCCCTCAAGTAAAGGGTTAATTCCGCACCCGATTCCTCCTGAAGAAGCGCAATTCAAGCTTCGGAAAATAGTGGGTAAATCTACTATAAAAGGCGGACACATTCAGCTTAACATGCATGATGGTTATAATACGATAATACGGGTTTCAGATCCGAGAAACCCTATTGAAGATCAATATAGAGTTCACGATGTTTTGAAAATGGATATCTATAAACCGCTTATTTTAGACCATTTTAAACTTGAAAAAGGTGTACATGTTCTTATCACTGGTGGTCGCAATATTGGTAAATCCGGTAGACTTGTTGAAGTAGTACCGGGTTCATTGACCTCTGAAGCTTCTGCCATTGTAGAGATGGAAGATGGTTCGAAAGTTTCCACGATCCTCGACTATGTTTTTCCAGTTGGATACGATAAGCCATGCATATCTTTACCTGGAGGTTGAAAACCTTGAGTTATACAAATCCTATGCTTAAACCTAGGATAACTAAAATCACTATAAATACCTGTGTTGGTAAGAGTGGTGAACCGCTGGAAAGAGCTTTAAAAATTCTCGAAATTATAACTGGTACAAAACCCTGCGTATGCAGAGCAAAAAGGACCATAAGGGATTTCAACATACATAAAGGTGAACCTATAGCTGCTAAGGTGACTTTAAGAGGAGATAAAGCTATGGATTTTCTTAAGAGGGTTCTCGAAGCCGTCAACTATAAAATACCTGCTGATAGCTTTAGCGAGCATGGAAACTTTTCAATAGGTATAAAAAGCCACTTAGACTTACCCGGTACGACGTACGACCCTGCATTAGGTATAATAGGTATGGATGTATGTGTAAACGTTGAAAGACCAGGCTATAGAGTGTCCAGAAGAAAGTGGAAGCGTAGTAAAGTTGGTAAGAATCACAGATTGACGAAAGAGGAATCAATAGCATTCGTTAGGGAAACGTTGGGTGTTGAGGTGGTTTAATGGCTAAACAGAAGCCTAAGAAGGAGCGTAAATTCGGTAAGGGCTCTAAACCCTGCTCTAGGTGCGGTTCATACGGTCCAATTATTCGGCAGTATGGGCTTGCATTATGTCGTCAATGCTTTAGAGAAGTTGCTCCTAAGCTGGGTTTTAAGAAGTACAATTAAAGGGGGATGAGTCATGAATGTGAATGATACTCTTGCAAATGCTCTCGCAATAATAGCTAACAATGAAACTAGGCACAATAAGGAATGTATAATCTACCCTGCTTCTAAACTGATAGGGAACGTTTTAAGAGTTATGCAAGCACACGGTTATATAGGTGAATTTGAGCTTATAGATGATGGAAGAGGCGGTAAATTCAGAGTTCAGCTTCTAGGTAGTATTAATGCGTGTAAAGCTATTAAACCTAGGTATTCTGTTAAGTTTAAAGAGCTTGACGAGTATAAACGAATGTTCCTCCCAGCTCGAAACATAGGAATCTTAATTCTCTCAACTCCTCTGGGAGTAATGTCTCATAAAGAAGCTGAAGCTAAACACTTAGGTGGGAAACTTCTAGCCTATGTCTACTAAAACATGGAGGTGTTAAATTTTTGAGCTCTAGAATCGTTGAAATTCCCCAAGGCGTTAGTGTTGAAATAGACGGTTTAAGGGTTAAGGTTAAAGGGCCGTTGGGCGAACTCTATAGGGATTTTTCACATGCCATGGGTCAGCTCACCATTAGAAATATCGATGGTAAAGTAATCGTTGAAGTTGTTGGGAAGCCTAAGAGGAATAAGCTAGCCTTAATGGGTGCTATAGCCGCTCACATAAGGAATATGGTGATAGGTGTCACAAAAGGCTTCACATACCGTTTAAAGATTGTATACGCACACTTCCCGATGAGTGTTAAGGTTAAAGGCGATTACGTAGTTATTGAAAACTTCGTAGGTGAACGTGCACCGAGATATGCAAAGATCGTTGGAAATGTAAAGGTTAAAATTGAGCAAGATGATGTGGTAGTCAAAGGAATCGATATTGAGGAGGTTGGGCAGACGGCTGCGAACATAGAAAACGCTACTAGAGTTGTCGGTAGAGACCCAAGAATCTTTTTAGACGGAATCTTCATATACCATAAGGAGGTAGGGATGTGACGGCTGAAGAAGTCTTAGAAAAATCATCTGAGGAAGCTGTTGCTGAGAAAACGGAGGAAGCATTGGTAAAGATTAAACCTAAGCTTTCCGCTAGCGTATTGAAGCTTTTAAAGCTTAAAGCTAGGCTCGACGCTAAGAGACCTTACTTTGTAAGATGTGAAAGTTGGAGGCTTGTTAGGGTTAAGGAGAATTGGAGGGCGCCGAGAGGGCATTCCAATAAAATGAGGCTTGAGATTAAAGGTTGGCCTGCTAGGGTTAAATCAGGTTATGGTACACCTAAGGCTGTTCGCAACCTGCATCCGTCAGGTTTCAGGGAAGTGGTCGTCTATAATCCGGGGGATCTCGATAAACTAGACCCGGCTACTCAAGCTGCACGCATAGCTCATACTGTTGGTAGGAAGAAAAAGCTTGCGATATTGGATAGGGCTAAAGAATTACGTATAAGGGTGTTAAACCCGCCTACCGGAGGTTAAACGATGGATATGAGCGTTCAAAGGAGAATGGCTGCTGAAATACTTGGAGTTGGAGTTAATAGGGTTTGGATAGATCCGTCGAAGTCAGAGGAAGTAACATCTGCTTTAACAAGGGAAGACATCAAGGGGCTTATAAACCGTGGTATAATATCTAAAAGACCTGAGAAAGGCACTAGCCGCGTTAGAGCTAGAGCACGTAAGGGTAAACGTGGAGGTCCGGGTAGTAGAAAGGGGACTTTAAAGGCTAGGTTAAGCCCAGAAGATCTATGGCCTGCTAAAATCAGGGCTTTGAGAAGATTTCTTAAATATTTAAGAGATAGAAAAATAATAACTAGGCGGGTTTATAGAGAGCTCTACCTTAAAGCTAAAGGCGGGTCTTTTAACAGCGTAGCGTCTTTAAAACGTTACATAGAAGTTAACAACCTGGCTAGAAGGAGATTTAAATGAAAAAGTTGCGTAAATTCCCTTTAAAGAGAAGGCTTCAATTTAAGACAGATTATAGACGTAGAAAGAGACTCCTACTATCAGGTCTACCTAGGTTTGTAGTGAGGAAAACATCGAAGAACATAATCGTTCAAATTGTTGAAGCTAGGCTTGAAGGTGACCATGTTCTCGCGTCTGCACACAGTAAAGAAGTTGTAAGAGACTTCGGTTGGCTTGGTCATTGTAATAACTCTCCTATTGCTTATTTAACTGGTCTACTGGCTGGCCTAAAAGCTATGAAAATCGGTGTGAAAGAGGCTGTGCTTGATGCTGGCATATTTAAGCCTACCAAGGGGAGTCGTATTGCATCAGCTCTTAAAGGTGCTTTAGATGCAGGTCTCGATGTTCCACATGGGGAGGAAATACTTCCAAGTGACGACAGGGTTTTCGGTGGACACATTGCAGATTATGCTAATAAGCTTAAAACTGAAAATCCAGAGCTTTATAAGAAACTGTTTTCAAACTACCTTAAGAGAGGTTTGGATGTTGAATCGATCGTAGAACACTTCAACGAGGTTAAGAGTAGAATACTGAAAGTTTACGGGAGGGTTTAACTTGGCTGAAATAGATGCTACAAAAGGTTGGACACCTAAAACTACCCTAGGTAAGTTAGTACTAGAGGGGAGAATAACATCTATTGAAGAGATTTTTAGAAACGGGTGTAGAATCAGGGAACCTGAGATAATAGATATTCTACTTCCTAGTCTAAACCATGAGGTTTTAGATACGGCTTTCGTTCAGAAGCAGACGGACGCTGGTGAACGGTCTAGGTTTAGAGTTATAGTGGCATCGGGGGATTCGAACGGTCATCTAGGTGTAGGTTTTGGAAAAGCCACTCAGTGGAGAACAGCTTTTCAAAAGGCCGTTAAAGATGCTAAGTTGAATATGAGCATTATTAGACGCGGATGCGGCTCATGGGAGTGTGATTGTAATCTTCCTCATTCTCTACCGTTTAAAGTCGAGGGTAGTTGTGGAGGTGTTTCGGTCGTCCTTTTACCTGCACCTAAGGGTTTGGGATTAGTAGCTAGCGATATTACTAGAACTCTACTGAGGTTGGCAGGTATAAAAGACTGTTGGGTTAGAACCTTTGGTTCTACTAGGACGCATTCTTCCCTTATAAAAGCTACTTTTAACGCCCTCAAAAGCACGTATGAGTTAGCCTTACTAAGACATTAGGGGGTTAAATATTGATAGCCGTCGTTAGAATAAGGGGGACTGTAAATGTTAGGAAAGATTTCGCTGAAACTCTTAAACGATTAAATCTGAGGAAGCCTAATCACTGCGTAGTGTTACCGGATGCTGAACCATATATAAGCATGATAAATAAAGTGAGACCGTATGTAGCCTATGGCGTAATAAATTTGGAAACGTTGAAAGAGCTCCTAAAGAAGAAGGGTGAAATCGAGGGAGTGGGTAAGCTTAACGAAGATAATGTTAAGCTTTTAGGATTTAACTCGATAGAGGAGCTTGCCGAAGCCTTGTACAAGGGTAGAGTATCTTTCAAAGATATTCCGAGGCTTAAGAAAGCATTCCGTTTAAACCCTCCAAGTAAAGGCTATCGATCGATTAAAAAGCCGTATCCAGAAGGCAGTTTTGGCGACTGGGGCTCAAATATAGTTTCCCTAATAAAGAGGATGCTCTAAATTTAGAACTAAGTTTATAGCTGAGTTCCCCCTCTATATCTTCGAGGTGTTATTATGGGTGATGAAGAGAGATGGTCAAGACGTAAAAGAGACTGGTGGTTCGACATATACGATGAATTCGAACGTATGAACAGAATGATAGAGGATATTATACGTAGAAGTTTTAGATTCGAACCTGAGAAAATATTTGAGAAGATTGAGCCTGGTGAATCTAAAGTATACACTTACGGTTTTTCAATCCGGATAGGCCCTGACGGAAAACCGACAATAAGAGAATTTGGAAACGTTTTCCCCGGTAGATATGGTCCTGAGGTAAAATCCGAAATGGAGCCTTTAGTCGACGTAATAGAGAGAGACGATGAAATAGTCATTGTAGCTGAGCTTCCGGGTGTTGAAAAAGAGCAGATACAGGTTAATGCTACGGAAAAATCTCTAACGATAAGCGTAGACGCTCCTAGAAGACGCTATCGTAAAGAGCTTGAGCTTCCAGGCACTATAGACCCCAAGTCTTCTAAAGCAACATATAAGAATGGTGTTCTCGAAGTACGGCTTAAAAAGGTTGGGCAGACTACGAAGGGGGAGAAACTTAAAATAGAATAACCTTCCCCTCTTTGAGTATTGGTGACGATCATGCCAACTAGACTCCGTAAGATAAGAAAACTCAGAGGGTCTAGAACATGCGGTTGGGGTAGGGTAGGTCAGCATAGGAAAAGCGGTATGAGAGGGGGCTTTGGTAAAGCTGGCTTACATAAACATAAATGGACGTGGACGGTTAAATATGCTCCAGACCACTTCGGTAAAAGAGGTTTCAAATCGCCAATGCAGAAGATTAAGTTGAAGTTTAAGGATGTTAATGTTGGAGAACTTGCGGATATACTGTCTAAACTGGAGAAGGTCGAGCTTCAAGACGGTAAGCCTATTGTAGACCTGCCGCTTCTAGGATATGGTAA
>CALKCG010000008.1 GCA_938082915.1 uncultured archaeon
GAACTGCTGGTAGCTTTATTGTAGATAGACTTCTTAAAGAGAGTTACAATGTCCTTCTCTGTGAAAAGAGTGAGGAGTTATAAGGCTTCGGGAAAAAGGCTTTGAGACCATTGAAATTGAGGAGGCGGTCCCTGTAAGCGATATTATATTTTGGCTGTTCCAGATGATAAGATAGGTGAGGTATCTAACTTTGTTGTTCCAATGATGGAGAAAGATGCTGTTATGATATTGTTAGATGTTGCTACCGCATACGTATGGGATGTATCCTTACGCAGCGATTGCACCTTTATCATAGTTCATCCATGCCACCCACGGTTCTTCCAAGAGCAGGAAACATCGGAAGCATACAGAGACTTTTTCGGAGGAATCGCCAAACAGGATACAGTGATTGCTCTGCTACAGGGAAAAGAAGAGAATCTTAAGGTTGCTGAGAAAACTTGTAGGGAAGTATTTGCTCCAGTAATTAACTGTCATCTAAGCGTCGATCAAATTGCGGTTCCAGAGCCGATAGCCTCGGAGATCGTTGTGAACGCAGCGTCTTACCTTATGAAGGAGGCTCTTAACGAGGCTGTAAAACTAGGTGTCCCAGAAGATGCAACTAGATTATTCTTATTAGGGCATATTAGAATTCTACTAGCGGTCTTATTTGGAGAATCTTCTCATAAAATTTCTAAAGCCACTGAAAATGCCATAAAATACGGATACTACAGAATTTTGAAGACAGACTGGAGAGAAGTATTCAATTATAAAGAATGAAAAGTGTAATCCGAAAATACTATACTCATCTATTTCTTCTAATCTTCGATAAACCTGCACTATCTTCAAGACTTAAAGAGCTTAGTTAACCGTGCTAATGTGTATTAAGACTTTTCAGAGAGATGTCATAGGGATGTTGAAGACTTTAATCGCTGTTTTCCCTAGACACCATTCCAGTTCATCTCGACTTAATCCGATACTTCTAAACTTAGCGAGCTCCACAGTAGCGTTCTCCGGGTGATCTGAGCCAAACATAACCCGATTAGATCCCAAAACCCTACAGAATTTACGTAGGGCGAGGTTAGGCGTCCAGCTAGTTTCAAGATATATGTTAGAGTATGCTTTCGCAATAAGCAATGCTTCCTCAGCAAATAGGTTTCCGCCGGAATGAGCTAAAATAATCTTTAACTTGGGAAATTCTCTAGCTATGGGCATTAACGTTGATGGAAGACTCCATGGAACGCCACTACCAGTGTGAACCATGGTGGGTATTTCTAGGTCTAAAGCTACCTCGAAAACTTTTCTCCCCGTGAAACTGTTTGGGTTAACGGCATGGGCGAAAGGATGCAATTTAACACCGACAAAACCCAGATCTTTTACACATCTTTCGACCTCCTCACGATAACTGCTCTGCGGGAGATGGGGGCTCGGATTCGCCATACCGAAAATTCTACCAGGCATCTTCCTCGATAACTCTGCTATCTCATTATGTTGCTTAATAACAGTCTCTAAGTCGAGGGTTGTACCCGGCTGAACGATGCTTATATCAATGCCGTTTCTCTCCATCCCCATAAGTAGATCTTGTAGTTTGAAATCATGCTCAAAAACATAGTCATAGCCTAAATGGGCGTGAGCGTCAACCACTAAAACTTTTTCCTCACTACTATATGAGCACATGGATCAACATAACCCTCCTATACCATTAATTTCTCTGAATTCGGTAGCATAATATATAACCTTTCGGTAATAGTCTTAAGGTTAACTTAACAGAACCTTAATGCCATAAACCTACGAGATAGTCTACGAAGCGTGAAGAAACATGCTAGAGGAAAATAAAACAATCTTTGGATATACCCATATACAATGGGCTAAGCAGGCTAAGTAAAAAGATGCGTCTACCTTGGCTGAATTAGAAAAAGAAGGGTTTGCGGGAGACGTCTCCATGGTTATAGATTTAAGTCAAGCCATAGACCCTAAAAAACGATCTTCACCGCAGAGTGTATTTTAACCTCTTCAAGCTCAGCCTTTAAGACGCCATCTGCATAGATCCATCTAATCGAAGACTCTGGAGGAATCAGCTTCAACTCGATAGGCTTCCTTTCAAGTTTAAGTTTAAACTTTAGATTTCTTATTGGAGGTATATCTTCTACGTAGAAGGAGTTCCCTGAAAGGTCTTTGTAAACAGATAGATTGCAGAAATGAAGCAATATTGAATCCGCCTGCTTTCTTAGAACGACTTCTACCGTCGGAGGCGCATCCAGCTCCAGCGACTTGGCAATAACGCTGTCTAGAATAAACCTTACGATTTCCCTTATCTTTGGGTATTGTTCAAACCAGTATGCTCCAAAGATGTCTGAAGCTACGTATACTGCTCTTCCAGACCCGTATTTGCTTATTGAAACCGCAGTAGCTATTTCGTCGTCTGAAGACTCCTTCTCTGATGCCGAGAGGGGAAGCATTTGAGTTGCTTCTCCAAGCGAAATCCTATGCCAGGGCTTACTTATCAATATCTTCTCTCCTTTGAAGGGAATCCAGCCTCTCGGTATTGCATTAAACTCTAGGTATTTAAGACCGAAGATCTCCATGAACTCGTCCAAATGGTTAGTAAGGGTTTTTCCAGTAGCTATTAGAACTCCTCCCCTCCAGGTAAACTCCATTAAAGCCTCAACCGTGGTCTTATGTATAAAGGATTGCTCGGCTAGGATTACGGCCTTATACATGTTTAATCTGTTAATTAGAGCTTCTTCGTCGACTATGTCGAATAAGTAATGTAACTCCTGTAACGCTTTATGTGCACCTCTCAACGGGTCTAAAACCCTCCCGTAGTCGTAAAGCCCATTGCCTACTTCGTAGAAGTTTAAAGCGGAGTGCAGTAGGGCAACTTCATGGAGAGGCTCAGACTCTTTAAAGGCTTCAGTCCTTGCATATGCAAATTCCGCGCATTCAGCTACTGTACGCATATGTGAAGGTTGAAGAGAGTCGTCTTCAAGGGGGTTAACCCATATGAACCACTTACCTCCATTAGCCATGATCACAGCACCTTCTTGAAGCAGATGCACTGGGTATTTAGGGTAAGGCGTAGTACCGCTCCAAGTGAAGGCTTGTAAAGCGGTCATCAAATCGAACGGTTTACCTCTAGTCGATAGAAACCTCGCTTCAAAGCTTGCCTGCAGAGGGGCATGAGTTGGAGATATATCCGCAGACAGCCAGTCTATGAACTCTGGAGGTGGGTCGGGCATTCTAATAGTGAAGGACCAGTTGCTTGTAAACAAGCAGTTTGGGCTAAGCTTATGTATGAAGTCTGCACACTTCTTCAAATAGTTTACAAAGCTTTTCCTGTGGAAAGCCATCCAAGTCTTCCACAGCGGATCTTGCGGATTTTCAGGCGGTTCCCTACCGTAGGCTTCCATAAACGCTTTCCTGCAAGAGCTACAATAGCATGGTGTTACACTCCAACAGTCTCCGTCAAACCAGAAACCATCCGGGTTATACGTTTCAATTATCTCTTTAAGCTGCGGTAGGACTCTCGCCTCGACATAGCCGCTGTTCGGACATAAAACGTCGTTCCCTACGAACCCAT
>CALKCG010000009.1 GCA_938082915.1 uncultured archaeon
AGGTAGTATGCCAACTGTTCAGAGGAACAGCCACGGCTTAGAAAAAGACAGATTGAAGAATCCATAGGATCTCACATCATAAGCCAAGTAAATCGGATTGAAAAACATGTCCGATAGTCTCTAAAAAGTTAAAGGACAATATGTCGACTGTACACGGCTAAAGACTGTGGGCTTGAAGTTTCCATTACTCGTATTTTCGTGAAACCATATTTAACTCAGTGCTTTTTAAACAAGCAGAATCCTATGCAATACTTGACAGATATTTGATTATTCAAAAAACATATGTAAGGCGTCTTCTGATAGGTAGGATCAGGGGGATTTTGAATAAATCTTCACCTAACGCTTTTAAAGATGAAAGGTTCCAAGGACTAGTTGACGCTGCCAGAGAAGCGGCTGAATTTATAGATGAGAAGTCTTCAGAAGGCTTATTCTTCGTTGTTCTATGCCATATTGACTGCGATGGATTGGCTTCCGGTGCAATAGTGGGCAAGGCTTTAATGAGGATGAATGTACCTTTCCAGGTCAGAGCTGTTAAACAGTTTGAAGAAGCCGTTTTAAGAGAGTGTTTTGAAGAGTCTCGTGTGATAATTTTAACGGATATGGGGTCTGGAAATTTGGATGTAATTTCAAAGATTGATGGAGGTGAACGTGTAGTCGTACTCGACCACCATCAGCCTATGCTGGAGTATATCAAAAAGTTTAAAGGTATCCACGTTAACCCCCACCTCTTCGGATTGAACGGTGCCAGTGATATAAGCGGTTCAGGAGTATCCTACATAATGGCTAAATTTTTGAATCCATTAAACATCGACCT
Organism: uncultured archaeon; assembly: GCA_938082915.1. Classification (GTDB taxonomy): domain Archaea; phylum Thermoproteota; class CALKCG01; order B24; family B24; genus DTBU01. The sequence goes on from CALKCG010000009.1 coordinate 815, forward strand.
ATCTCCTTTAGCAGTTGTAGGAGCCGTTGGAGATATGCAGAATAAGAATGAAGAGAGGAGGCTCATAGGATTCAATGAGGCGATAGTCAGGGATGCCGTTGAATCTAGTTTGTTGAAGATTGAAAGAGGGCTTATGTTATCCGGTAGGGAAACCAAGCGCTTACATGAAGCGTTAGCATCTATGTTGACGCCCTTCATACCAGGTATATCCGGAGAGGAGGATAAAGCCTTAGCCTTTCTAGTGAGCATAGATATACCGGTTAAAACTGGACAATTCTGGAGAACACCTGCAGATCTAACTAAAGATGAAGAGGAGAAGTTGTTGAACAATTTAACCGCTTACATGGCTTCTAAAGGTATAGCTCAAGAGGAGATTATGCAACTCGTTGGAGAATCCTACATACTCGTTAATGAGCAGAGGTTTACACCATTACGTGAGTGTAGAGAGTATTCCGCTCTCCTAAACGCATGTGGCAGACTCGGTAAGTATGGGCTTGGGATAGCAATTGCCATGGGTGATAGGAGTAGAAACACATTAAACGAAGCATATGCTACGCTCGACGCATACAGGAGAAGCTTGGCTACGCTCATGAATGAGGTGGTTCGAAATCCATCTAGGCTTATAAACACGGATGAATTCATCATAGTCAACGGTTCAGGTCTAATCCCTGAAACGCTCCTGAGTACGGTGGCAAGCATACTTTCATCCAACTACATAAAGCCTTTAATAGCCTTCACAGATACGTCTGAAGGCATGGTTAAAGTATCTGCGAGAGCCCCTAGACAACTCGTAAATGCTGGCATTAATATAGCCAGTATTATGGCGGAGGCGGCTAAATTAGTCGGTGGAACTGGGGGAGGACACGACGTAGCGGCTGGAGCATTAATACCTGTTGAGAAGAGAAGCGAGTTTCTGAAAATCGTTTCAAATCTTCTGAGAAAACCTTAAATCTCAGACTCCTTTGAAGAGTGTTTTAAACTTTTTATATAGTGAACTTTTATTATAGTGTGGATATTTCGTTGGATGAGGTTGAACTTAAAATCCATTTAGAAGATAGAGCTAAGGCATTGGCTCTTTTAAAAGCCTTAGAACCAGATAATAGGATACTCCCCTCAGGGCTCACCATGAGAAGTGAATTATCTGGTTCTACGCTAATCATAAGAATAGAGTCTAACGTTAAATTGGAGACGCTCCTCAATACGCTAGACGATCTGCTCATGTGTTTCTCAGTGGCGGAGAAATGCCTCAGATCCGTGGAAGCTAAAATGGAAACCTAGACTTTAAATTAAATATCTTATATCGTTGGGTTTTTCGAAGCTTCGGCTCAAAGCCTTCCTCAAACACTTTGAACATTTAACATTATCTCCTTATACTTATGCTTTATTTCTTCAAGCCACTTATGCTCGCGTCTAACCCATTCAAGCCTTGGCATTTTTTTTACAAGTGTTACACTGAAGTTTAAAGTCTCACAATAAGGAATTTTAAGCAAAAAGACTACGACTTTCTCGGCTTTAGGACGGTGCTTTCTCCAACTATGATGAATTTCCATTTTCCACTATGCATTTTAGAACTACCCCCCTACCCTCTAGGTTACCGTTTCAAGAAACCCTATCCTACTTCAACTAGCGCTGAAAAAGGCATCAATTAGTCGGATGCATGGGGTATTCGAACTTTTGAACAGAGGGGCTCGCTAAAGAATCTTTGTTCTGGAGCCGTTGAGACTTCATAACACGCTCTAGCTAAATTAATAAAGTTGCGTTGGTCTATTTAGTTTGAGCAAGGGTATGGGCTTCACGTACGTTAAAGTTCGCGTATACAATCCGGCCGACATGTCTAAATTCGACGTTGTCGAGTTGCTCGTCGATACCGGTGCGATTTTCACATCGATTCCACGCAATACGCTTGAAAAATTGGATTTGAAGCCTCTCAGTCGTAGAAGGTTGAGGGTTTATGGCGGGGTTGTGGTGGAGCGGGATGTTGGTGTTGCTGTGTTCGAGTATGAGAGTAGTCGAGCCGGAGCCCCGGTGATATTTGGCGAGCCTGGAGACGCGCTGGTTCTGGGAGCTACATCCCTTGAAGCCCTCGGTTACCAAGTGGATCCTGTTACAAAACAGCTTAAACCCACAGAATTACTCATGATTTAACCCCTTCAACGGCTGATGATATTAGGTTTCTCAGGATGGTTGGGTGACGTGGGGAAAAATGGGGGATTTGCGGGAGACGTCGCCACGTTAAGGCTTTCTGAAGAAAAATATTTAATTATAAGGGGTTTTCTTCTTTGGAAGGCTGAATACTATGTCGAAGGTGCGGCGGGCTAGGGATAAGTGGAAGGCTAAAATCTGGTATAGGGTCTATTCGCCTAAATACTTTGGTGAAGTTGAACTACCACCCATACCGGTTACGGAGGGTCAATCCCCGGTGGGTAGAACGGTGGAGACGACGCTCTTCGATTTAACCCAGGATCCGGCTCACCAGACGATCATAATGCGTTTTAAGATACATGAGACTAAAGAGCTTAGGGCTGATACATTCTTCAGTGGTCATGAATACGCTAGAGACTTTTTAAAGAGCATCGTACGGAGAGGTAGCTCTAAGATAGACGCCATAATAGACGTCAAAACTAAAGACGGTGCGCTTATAAGAGTATACCCGATAACTTGCACCACTTATAGAATAAATTCTTCTCAGAAGAAAGCCATAAGAATGCTCATGTTTAAAATAGTTGAAGAAAAGGCTAAAAATTTGAATTTTGACCAGTTCGTCCAGGAAATGATATTAGGTAAAATAGCTTCAGACATATATAATGAAGCTAAGCACATAGCTCCGTTGAGACATGTAGGGTTTAAGAAGTCTAAAGTTCTATCCATAGAGGGAATGTTGAAGACGATGCCCTCAGAAGCATCTACTTAAACTCGAGAATTACGAATCTCCTCGCAAGGTTTAAAGAAGTATCTATACAAGTGATCTGAAACCTTACGGTACTTTTCAAACAGCTTAGAGTACTCGATACTATTCTCAAGAGTGGGATTGAAAACTTTAATAGGTTTGACAATGGAATCACAAGCATCGTTTAAACTCTTATAGTAGCCTAATGCCTTAGCTGCGAGGATAGTTGCCCCTAGAGCAGAACCCTCCTCAGTAGATGTTAAAAATACTGGGGTTTGAAAAATATCCGCTTGAATTTGATTTAAAAGATTCATTGCAGCTCCTCCACCACCAACCCTAATCTCCCTAATTGGAGGAACGTACTTCTCAAGAACCATCCTAATATGGTTTAATGCAAATACAACTCCTTCTAAGACCGCTCTAGAGATCTCGGATAACTTATGCTTTAAAGTTAAACCGTAGAAGACGGCTTTAGCCGTTGAACACCAAAGCGGTGCTCTCTCACCCAGAAGATAAGGTAGGAATATTAAACCATTGGAACCTGGCTTGGCTTTGGAAGCCTCAGCCTCAATCCGATCAAAGTCTCCGTTGAGAAAGTTTTCAGCAAGCCATTCAAAGGATAACCCGGCGGAGTTTATAGCTCCGCCTATACACCAAAAACCTCCTCCTAAACTGTGGCAGAAAAACCTCGCATTTCTTGATCTATCAAGTATGATACGGTTGGAGGATACTCTAACCGCTCCACTAGTCCCTATATTTAAAGCCGCTATACCTTCTTTTAAAACCCCCAATCCTACATTCTGAAGCATGCCATCTCCGCCTCCGCAGACTACGGGCGTTCCCACGGGTAGACCGATTTCCTCCGCATATCTTCCTTCAACATAGCCAACTATGGATTCTGGTTCAACGACCTCTGGAAGTCTATCAAAGTCTAAGCCAACTGCTTCAACTATTTCATGATCCCATCGGTTTTCATGTATGTTGAAGAGTGCCGTAGCCGAAGCCAGTATCTTATCTATAACATGCACGTTTAGAAGTTTGTAGAGGACATAGTCTTTTATCGAGAGAACCTTGTAAACTCTATTGAACGCCTCGGGGTTGTTTTTCTTAAACCAGAGGATTTTAGAGGCGGGCATGATCGGACTGATGTGGCAACCAGTCCTACGGTAGAGTTCATATCCCCCTATGGTTTCTGAAAGCTCGGAAGCTTCTACTCTACTCCTAGAATCCATCCAGTTGATTATGGGACTTAAACTATCTCCATCCCTATCGATGAAGACCACGCTGTACAATTGAGAGCTAAACGCTAAAGCCTCCACCATACCGTTAACGTTTTTAACACAAGTCCTCAAAGCCTCCAATACGGAATTTAAAACCTCCTCCGGTTTCTGTTCAGCCCAGCCTTCAACAGGTGAGTACACTCTACACCGGATGTTGCTTTTAAAAATCTGCCTTCCATTCAAATCGAAGGCTACAGCTTTAACGTTTGTCGTACCTATGTCTACACTAACTATATAACCCGTCAAAACCTTTCGAGAAACTGTTGTCCTAGGGCAACCTTAAAGTTTTAACTGTTGCTTTCGCCATGAGAATTTTCATAATTTCTTCAAATGCGAGGAGTACCACGTATGTTTCGAGTCAAATTCTTGACTGATTGACGTACACCAAATACGTCATTTATAATACATTGTCCGATCTTCCTAAGGTTTCAAATGGGAAGGCTACCAGTATTCCTTAACTAAGTCTGATATCCATTCTACTTCGACTACAACATCTTAGTTCATTCTATAAATCATAGCTTGAGCTTATGACAGTACTTCTTAACAGGGCGTCACTAATAGGGTATATCATAGATATCGCATCTGTGTACTCGAAATGCAATGGTCTTTGAGGCTCTGATGTACATACGCTATCATTCGATGGGATTGCTCCACACATTAGTACCAACTGCTCCACTCAGCTTCGCTTAAACTCTACGAAGAACTATTTCAAGTCAGTATTCTCCTTAATTGGAAGAGCCACTCTTTCCCCTCCATGCGGGTATATATGGAACGAACCTAAACCGTTGATTCTATGTCTAAACAATTTGAAGAAAGTTGTAGAGATGGAGAGAAAAGGCTAGGTGATCATAGCCTTAAAGGATCACATGGATTTTGGATTAAAAGAGTTTAAATTCTTCTTAAGCGAAGTGAAGCCTCCTTGTCCTAAAGTGGCGTTAAATACTGGTAACCCCCCCCTCACTCGAGGACCCGATTGAATTCGCCGAGGGGTTCCTCAATACCATCTTAAACATACTCTCCCACGCTCCCCAAAAGATAAGCCTCCACATAGAGGTCATGGCGAGGAAATGGGAGATGAGCTTGTAGAGAGCTATGTTGGATTTCTTAAAAAAACCTTTCAAGGCTCTAGTTGGAAATGAGCGTCTGCAAACGTTTAGAACTTCAACTCCTGAGGCAAGTTTAATATGTTAGTGCTTTAATAATCTTCCGCTGTGGATTTTGAAGGTCCTCTTCGATGGATTATTGAAGAGACAAAGGGTCTCGTTAGTAAGTCAATGATGGAGGCATTCGATGGGACTATCCTCTTCAGACCGGATGGTGGAGGACATTACAATGCCTTATGGACGAGAGATTTTTGCTACATGCTCGAGGGTTTACCTGGACATATTCCATTGAAGATGCTGTTAGAGCCTACTTCTTCATCGTTAACCGTCAAAGAGATGACGGAGCAATCCCAGACAGAGTAGATCCGAAGGGTAGACCGTTTTATCAAGTCCTTGGATCAAAACCTCCTACCGATAATTCTCAATTCGCCGTTAAGATCACATGGGAGATATGGCACTCGTACAACGATATTAAGCCATTCATGCATACAGCGCAGATATTAGAGGATGCTCTAAACTTCCTTCCCATGAGCGAGAAAGTTCATCTGATTTGGATAGACCCAGACAACCCCCACTCATCATACGGGTTTACGGATACCGTAGCTAAGACTGGGGAAGAACTCTTCTTTTCGCTCCTTCTATACGAGGCGCATATCAAAATGGCCGAGTTGTATACGGCTGTTAACAAGCCTAAGGAGGCTGAGATCCATAGAGGGAGGACTTTAGATTTACTATGGTCTGGGGAAGGCTACTTTTTCGCAGCGTCCCAAGGCTATAGACAACTAGACGTATGGGGTTCGGCATACTCTGTTTGGATAGGGGCTGTCGATGAGTTGAGGGCGATGGATATTTCCCGCTGGCTTTGCGACAATTTCGATAAAATCGTCGAATGGGGGCAGGTAAGACATATACCTGAGCCATACTATTGGGAGAGGCTGCTCACGGACGTTAAGCCTGGAACTTATCAGAACGGTGCTTACTGGGGAACGACTTCAGGGTGGATAGCCCATGCCATATCCCTTACTGACAAACGACTGGTTAAACAAATGATAGCGGATCTTGCTCAATTCTGTAGATCTGAGGGAAAAGCATGGGAATGCGTAAACGTAGATTATAGGAAGTGCCCCGACTACGTAGCTACGTTGGCTTGTCCAGCTGCTTTAATCCATATGTCTACGGGGCTTTTATAAAAAAGAATGAGCCTGTCCATAGAAATAAAAGGATGGAGCTTATTCAAGCATCTAAACATCTCTCCAAGGAATTGATGGTAGTAATGGAGGTGGTGGAAGTATTCCTTTTCTTGCAAAACGAACAATTCCATGTGGTTTGGCAAAGAATAGTTTTTGGGTCTTTCCACCTCTAGCTACATAGTCCATTGCAGCGTAGAGTTTTGCTAGATTCGTAGACGACTTTGGATTCAAGTAAATTATCGGCTCATCCCAGAAGGAGATGTCGATTGATACCATCATCCACCCGCCTTTTCCTCAGAGGAAAGCCTCTTCTCCCATCTCGTGATCACGTCTAACGTTCTGCAGTCCAATGTACATTTTGCTGGTTAACGGCAATGAACTCTCCGCTTTTTAAACACTATCTTAGGTAAGGGACGACTTTAAATGCAACAGTCAATTTTCCAATTTGAGTATTTCGTCCAGGCCTAACCGTCTAATTGTCTCTGGCTTCGGCACACCATTTCCATACCATCCTCGTAAGGCATAGTACTCATCCAGCATCTCATCCAATTCTACTATGGATCCTTTAGCAGGCCCCTCGGGCATAGGCTCTTTTAAAAACCTGCGTGGCAAATAGTCATCCTCCCGTTTAACGCCCTCCCTTACGTTGAAGAGCCGTGTCAGATTATACACTCTCTCCCCAATAGTTCTCAACGTGTTCGCATCTTCCAAAGGTAGACCCGTAGCTGTAGTCAACATTTCACCTATCTCTCTAAACGATAGTGCGAAGGATGCGAAGAAGCACATGCCTATGGAATCTATAAGCGCCTTTTCATTCTGATAATCTACTACAAGTTTCGCTTTCCCCTCTTTTTTAACCGGATCCACAGCTCCCCCATATGCCAAAAGCTCTTTATCAGCCGTATATGCTCTTAAATGACATGCACCTCTATCAGATGTAGCATAACCTAAACCCATGCCTTTAGCAGCTCTAGGCTCGTAACCGGGCATTTCTAAACCTTTAACATGCATAGCTATATCTTCGCAACCGTATTTAGCGCTCAGCTTCTTAACACCAAGCCTTAACTCTCTTCCAATACCATCACCTTTGCAGATCTTCTCTACAAGTCTCAATAGAGCTTCACTATTGCCCCATTCAGCATTTATCCCGTCAACATCCTCACTTCTAAGGATCCCTCTCTCATAAAGCTCCATGACGAAGCTTACGATGACGCCCGTACTTATCGTATCTACACCGTAGACGTCACACAGCCAATTGGCGTAAACTATAGCATCTTTATCTGAGATTCCGCATAACGGTCCAAATGCCCATAGTGTTTCATAATCTGGACCATCCACTACATAGTTGGATGAATGCGATAACTTGCCGCAGGCTATTGGGCATCCAAAGCAGGCCTTATCCTTCTTCCAAAGTCCTTTACGCCACTCGTAACCAGATATCTTCCAGACGTCTGGAAATACGCCCGTTTTAAAGTTTTTAGTCGGTAATGCTCCCGCCTCGTTTACCGTTTCGATTATATTAACCGTACCGTAGACTGGTAGACTTCTGGCAGTGACTTCGTGCATTCTAAGCCTCCTATGAGCTCTCCAACATGCTTTTTCAAAGCTATCTGGATCGTAAACGGTTATGGGCTTTCTCCCTCTAACAGCTATTGCCTTAAGGTTTTTAGAGCCCATGACGGCTCCAGCTCCGCCCCTACCAGCACAGCGTTGATCTGTGAAAATCCCAGCTATGGGTACTAGCTCTTCACCAGCTGGTCCTATAGTTAAAACCCTAAATTCTTTACCGAACTTATTTTTAACCTTATCCTCAGCATCTATAGTTTTGAGACCCTTCAGCCACGAAGCCTCTTCAATGTATAAATCTCCATCATCTATAACGACTATTGATAGTTGATCCGCTCTTCCAGTGATAATGATGGCGTCGAAACCGGCCTTTTTAACTTCGACACCGAAGAAACCTCCACAATTGGCGTCTAAAAACAGGCCTGTATGTGGGCTTTTAGTTATAATGCTGAAACGGCAGCTCGAAGGAGCCAACGTTCCAGTTAAAGGCCCTGTTGCTAATATCAGGGGGTTTCCAGGGCTTAAAGGGTCGATACCCTTACTTGTGGAATTATATAGTAGGAGAGCACCTAAGCCCTTCCCTCCTAGGACCATTGAAACATCTCTCTGAGGCAATGTCACTCTATCCATCTTTCCAGACGAAAGATCTACTTTAATTATGCTTCCAACATACCCTCTACCTGAAAGACTCAAAATCACCATCCCCCCTCTACTCTTAAAGCACTTCTAGAACACCATTTCACGCACTCCGGTAAACCATCGCAGAGGTCGCATGAGAGTATTCTCCCATTTATAAGCTTTAGAACTCTAGCTGGGCATACATTAACGCAGACGCCGCAACCTTGACATAGCTCTGGTGAAACCTCTACGGCTCCGGTTTTACTATTTACTCTGAGAGCTCCATTTGGGCAAGCGTTTACACAGGAGTAGCATAGCGTGCAAACATATGGGGTAAACATTCTTCCATCTTCAAAAGCCTCAATTCTCAATCTTGCTAATGAAGAATTGAAAACTTTCTCATGAATAAAACTACATGCAAACTCACATATGTGGCAACCACTACACTTCTCAACGTCAACTAGTATTCTAACTGGAGGTTTAATCTTCTCCCTTAGAATGTCTGTTACCGTTTCCTTTCCATGAATTATCCTCCTCATGAGTCTAACGGCTTCATCTGGATTAGGATCTTGAACTATGTTCCTACCGAAAACCACCCCCGCTGCACCGGCATCTAAAACTTCAGATACGACTTCCAGGGAATCCCTTATGCTCAACGCCTTATAGCCTCCTAAAACCAGGACAGGTACGCCTGAAGCCACTTCTATAACGTCTTTAAACGAATACGGGTCGCCTGTATACGGAACCTTTAATGCATCGGCTCCAAGCTCTACGGCTTTTCCAACAGCCCTCTTAACCATATCAACGTAATTTGCTTTCGTAATTCTAGGTCCCATGGGGAGCGGCTCTATGATCAAAGGCATGCTCCACGTTTTACATTCAATTGAAAACTCTTCAACCATTGCTGCGTGTTCTTCCTCCCTATCAAAACCTAGGAAAAGATATGTTACAACACCTGAAGCCCCGATCTTAACAGCTTCTTTAACCGTAGTAACTCTATTGAACTGTATGCTTCTAGCTGGCAGCGTATAGGTTTTATCTCTAAATGCATTAGTCCAGTCTATTCTAACAAGCATGGCTGGTGCCTCCCTGCCCATGAATAAATGGCTGAGCCTCCTAGCTTGACCTGGGCTTACGAGAATGGCGTCAGGTCTACCAGCTATGACCTTTCGAAGCGTTGCCTCCAAATCTACGACGCCTTTTATAGGTCCAAGCATTAAACCATGATCTGCCGCTACGACTAAACTCCTACCATCCGATGGATCTATAATCCGGCTCAGTCTGATCAACTTGCCAAGATTCAATTTAGATCAGCTCCCCCGTGAACGATCGACAATACGTCTGATAAAAGCTTAACAGCTCCCTCAATAGTGAGGGAGGTGCTTAAAATTATACCGTTTAATCCAATACTGAGAACGCTCAATAAAACATCCGTAAGACTTTGAGAGACCTTTTCAACTAGAAGCTTAGATGAAGGGTCTATGAGAAGCATGGGGGTTTTAACAGCGTCTTTAACGTTCTTTAAATCTTCAAGTCTTCTTAGAGGAGGTACTGCTACTATGGATGCTCCCACCTCATCAGCCATTCTAGTAGCCAATCCTACGCTCTCCCCGTAATTTTCACTACTTACCCTTTCACCGAAGGGCATTACTTCGACTATGAACGGTAGTTCGTAGTCGTGGCAAGCTTCAGAAAGCATCGTTATAAGCTTCATATTATCGGAGTCTATACGTTCATCTTCATAACCTATTGTAAACGTTGAAATGATCGCTGAAAAATCCATTTGTAAGGCTTTAACAACAACATTTTCAGCGTCAGCCTTGGGGTTTGAAGACCGTAAAACTTCCAAGCCAGCTCTTAAAATATGAGCTGGCGATGTTTTACCTAAGAAAACACGTTGATGTTTGACTACCGTGTCCATATCTGCTACGATTAAACCATCGAGTTTTTTAGTAGCATTTACATCCACTATAGACATTAAACTCTGAAGAGTAGAGTTACCGCTACAGTCGACTAAAACGCATCTTAAATCTGTCGGATTTATAATCCGACTAATACGGATAGCCGACACCATCCTTTAGCCCAGTAATTATCCGTCTAATCTACTTAAAAACTCTTCCATAACTATCTTTCAAATAGCACTCCACCGACAACCGTAGCTTCAACTCTAACGTTAAAACGCCCAGGCTCGCCTTCAATTCTTAGAACCGTTAAATCTGCGATCTGTCCCCTTTCAATAAACCCTCTATCTTCCAACCCTTCTAATCTAGCCTGATTAGATGCAGTAAACATCGAAGCGAGCTGAATAGACTCGTTTAGGCTTCTGGAATAAACGTCTATCATAAAGCCGGAATGGCTAACAGTGAACATGTTTAAGAGGTTTTGAAATGCCTTTTCCATAGTTAGCAGACTTGAGCAAAGCGTATTCGGAAGTGCTGGTTTTACCTCTCCCCCATCATAATACCCTTTTACTATTAGAACATCTTCAGTAGGATGTTTACAGCATATGGTTGAAAACAATCTAAACTCTCCAGTAGGAACTTCCTCCTTAATTGGAAACGCGGAATCCGTTATAGCTATAATCTCATGCGATCTATTCTTACAAATTCTTCTCTCAATTATATCTGAGACGTAGCGAAAATCTACGTGGTAACCATCCACAATAATCTCTACGTACACTGGTAAAGTCAACGCCGCCTCGTATGCGCCTCCACCGTTGAAGGGTTTAAAAGACTGCCCCATCGCACCATTAGTTATATGGACTATGAACTTCAACCCTAGGTTGAAGGCTTCCTCCAGCTTTTTAAATGAAGCCTTTGTATGTCCACATCCAACTATAACACCTTTGGAAGCGGCGTACTTTATAAGGTCTACTCCGAAATCTGGAACCATATTTATAAATTTAACAACTCCTGTCTTAAGAAGAGAATCAACAACTTCTCTCGCTTCAGAAGAATTTGGTGAGATTACGTATTCCCTGGGTTGAGCACCTGCACATTCAGCATTTATGAAAGTACCCTCCACGTAGGCACCTTCAAATCTAGCCCCCTCGATACCATTCTCGCTAGATTCCATGTAGATTTTACAAGTCTCCAAGTACGTTAGAATCTCTTCAAATGGCATAGCTACTGTAGCTAAATGAAACGCTGTAACCCCTTGAGCTACCAGTGCTCTAGAAACCTTCCCTATTCTATCTGGCTCTGCTAAAAACTTAGTTAAACCGTTGACATCATGCATATGCTGTTCTCTAAAACCTGGCACCACGTAGCATCCGTCGCAGTTAAAAACCTCCCCCTTGGGCTCGGCGAATCTACCTATCTCAGTAATGTATCCGTTTTCAACTACTAGATTCCCCTTTAAAACGCCTCTAGGCGTAATAATCAAACCGTTCTTAAGAGTTAAACTCATGACGACTATGATATATCATTGAGACTTCTAAACTTTTAGTTTTAGCGCCAAATCAGTCAGCTGAAGAGTGCTAATACCTCCTTTCAACTATGAAGTCCGTCAAAGCCTCTAGGAGCTCTCTAGCCTCTGTTTTAGGAAGCACGCTTAAGGCCTTTTTAGCTTCTGAAGAGTATTGACGAGCAAGTTTTTTAACGTACTCTACGACGCCTGAAGCTTCTATAAGTCTTATAGCCTCCAGCATTTCTTCTTTAGAGGCAGACCTATTGCCTAAAACCTCCATAACTCTACGTCTCCCCCCGTCGTCAAGCCTATTTAAAGCCTCTAGAATGACAATGGT
>CALKCG010000010.1 GCA_938082915.1 uncultured archaeon
ATTAAAAAACAATTAGGTGGGAAAAATCGAGCATTCTTAAACTAGACAACAAGGGAAGGCTAACACTGCCGAAGGAGATTCGGGAATCCCTAAACATTGGGGAAAAAATCCTGGTTATAAATGCCGGCGATCACCTCAAAATAATCCCGCTTCCATCTAATCCGCTTCAAGTCCTTCACGGTGCATTCAACATCAAAAAACCATTCAGGGAGTTGAGAAAACAAGCAGAGCTCGCCGCTGAAAAAGAGGTAAAGAAAGAGGGGGACTGAACCACAAATGCCCCTACTAGAAAACGACGTAATTTTTGCATACTTAAACGAATATGACCCCAACCATACCGTTGCTGAAAAAATCTTCCAAAAGCTTCAAAAAGGAGAAGCCAGCGTAGAAATTTCAAGTGTTAGCTTAATCGAGATGGAGCTAATCTATCGAAGCGAAAAAATGGAAGACAAGCTTCTAAAGGACTTATCAGCTATGGCAGCACTACCAAACGTAAAATACATCGCGTTAACACCTGACGTAGTCGTTGCAAGCGTATATTTAAGACAGACCATTAACTTGACATTTTTCGACTCGCATTATGCTGCAACCGCACTAAACCTAGATAGAAAAATAATCTCATTCGATCGAGCATACGATAAAGTACCTGGCCTAACACGTATTAAGCCTGAAAGTCTTGTTGAGGCGGGGGGAAATAAAAGCAAATCATAAAACCCAGTATATTTGGCTGGCAAGTTTAAGAGAAGCGTTAGTAGTGCTCTAAAATTATTACCTATTGAAGGTTTAAAAGAGACAAGTAGAGCTTAATATTAAGTCCCAGAAAAATATTAAATATGAGGAGAAGCTCTCGGAAGGGAAATGATGAAATGAGACAAACCAATAATGGAGTTGGGTCAAAAAGCTGAAAGCGTCGGTGTACCGAGAAAAGTGGAAACCTAGACGTTGAGTAGCTAATAGATGGAGCGTATTTAACACTGTAGAGGCTTATAGAAGAGTCTACGACTATAAGAGAGGCGGATTTAGAGGAAGGTTGAAAACCCATTCTAGACGCTCTCTACTTCGCCTACTTTTAACCGATGGAGGCATCTGGCCTAGGGGAGTTTCTAAGGCGGAAATTGGAGATTCCCGTAAATCTCCACGTATTAAGTTTAACTTTAACATCCTTAGTCTTGGAAAGATAGGAGCATTGTTTTAAGATGTTGTTTCACCGCACGTAGGGCAGTCCTCTCTTTTAGATAGCTGTATTATGTCGAAGCTCATTCTTCTGAAATCTAGGAAGAGCATTCTTCCAACTAGAGGTTCACCTATTCCTGTTAACAGTTTGATTGCTTCTAAGACTTCGAGAGAGGCTAATGTCGCTGGAACTGCTCCAATTATCGGAGTGGCTTCTGTTTGGACGGTTGGAATTTTATGGAAGATGCATCTGAGGCATGGTCCTTTTCTAGGGATTATAGTTGTGATTTGACCGTATAATTCTGAGACGGCTGCGTGGATGAGGGGGATGTTTTTCGATACGCAGTAATCGTTTATGAGAAGTCTAGTCTCCCAATTGTCTAGGCAGTCTAAGGCTACGTCCACATTGCCTATAACTTCGTCTATGTTTTTTTCAGATAGTTCAACTGGAAAGGCTTCGACTTCGACTTCGGGGTTGAGCTCTTTAAGCTTGGCTTTTGCAGCTTCTACTTTAAGCTTACCTAAATCCGATTGATATCCGAGAATCTGCCTGTTTAAATTGCTGAGTTCAAACTTCTCCTTATCTATGAGTATTACTCTGCCAACTCCAGCCGCTACGAGGTATATAGATGCTACACAGCCTAATCCTCCAACGCCTACAACAGCGACTTTAGAATTCTTAAGCCTCACTTGACCTTCTACTCCGAAGCCCGGTATACGGATCTGTCTATCGTAGCGTTCAAGCTCGGAAGCCGATAGACTCATCAATTAAACATCGACTGTTCAAATCATAAACCTTCCCCTTAGGCTGGAAAAACGCTTATAAATAGAGCAAACCATAGATGTTTCAAGGTTGAAGGTTAAAGTCAATACGTATGGGTTTATAGCTCAAAAACTCGGCAGTAGGTTAGAAGTGAAGCTTGAAGAGAAAGCTACTGTAAAAGACCTTATAAGCAAACTCTCAGATCATATTAAAGGCTTCGATTTAACGCAGGAGATCATCCTCGTAAACGGTAAAGCCGTGAAGCAGGACTACCTCCTTAACGATGGAGATGAAGTGACGATAATGCCTGCAATAGTCGGCGGCTAAACCATACTACACTGGGAAGCCAAGTAGTCTTTAACCTTCATCTTCAACTTCTCTTTAAAAATCTAAAATTGAGGGGGAGGTTTTCTTCCTCAGTAAATTTTTCAACAACTTCTTGGTATCTTTCAGAGTAATGTCCTTCCTAATATCTGACAATTTATGTGGAAGAGATGTATACTGCATCCTAGTTCTTAGGCGGATATGGGGTAAAGAGGTTTATAGATTGACTATGATCGTGGGGAAAGGTGGAAACGTAAGAATAGTTGTAGGGGAAGTCGTAATCCTTAAATAGTTTCGTCTATTTGTTAGTTGTCGGATAAGTTTTGACGGAGTCTTTGAAGAAGGAGTTTCTAGAGCTTTTAGATAAGGATGTTGAGTTTCGGTATGCTGTCGCCGGCTACCTTGGGCTATTGGAGGTTCTAAAGAAGCTTGATAGTTTAGTTGAAGAGCAGGTTAGACTTAGGGAGGAGCAGATAAAGCTTAGAGAAGAGCAGACAGAGCTTAGAAAGGAGCAGACAAAGATTTGGGCTGAAATAGCAAAGATATGGGAGGAAGTTAAAGCACTCAGAGAAGAGCAGATAAAGCTTAGAGAAGAGCAGACAGAGCTTAGAAAGGAGCAGACAAAGATTTGGGCTGAAATAGCAAAGATATGGGAGG
>CALKCG010000011.1 GCA_938082915.1 uncultured archaeon
TTGTTTAGATTTTTAGGGTTTTCACATTCAATTCTTGAGTTATAAGCTCTTTCATCTTCTCAAAATCTTCATCTACCGTTATAAGTTCATTTATCTCTTCACCTTGCTCTATCAGAGTTTTTACGTATGATAGATGGAGAAGGTCTAAGGTTTTCAATTTAAATCTAGGTGAAACATCTATGGCTGTTGCAAGCGGTGAGTATAGATTACCTATGGCGAAAATCCTTTTAAAACCATCTACCTTTCTATAGTTCAATTTAAACCTCTTCATTATGTATAGGATTACTACGGGTAGTGTAAGCTCTCTCCTCACATCTATTTTCCTAGAAAGCTCTAATAGCATTTCATCTCTCTTAGCTAAAACACTGGCAAGCTCGGTTAACACAAGCTCAGAAATCTTCTTATTCTCCCTGTTTTCCAAGGTTTCCCGTGCTAACTTCTGTCTTGGGTCGGATTGGTCTAGGAGCGGCTATGATGACGCTAGTATCTATATAGCTCATCTCTCCGTTGTCGGATAGTTAACATTTTATAACCATCCGCTCCCTCTCGGCTAGAGCCTCATAGAGGGCTTTCTGGGGCAACGGGGTTCCCCTCATCCTGAGTATATTCAAGCATGCGGTTATATCTCTATCTTTTTCATATCCGCATTTTAGAAGCCCATACCCATTCGACGCTAATCTACCGCCACATATCGGGCATAGGCTTGAAGTTCCCTTCGGATAGACGTATATTACTGGTAAACCGTTTAGTTTAGCTTTATAGTCGACGTAAGACTGGAGTTTTCTGAAATTCCAACTGTGCAGTCTGCGGTTGAGGTTTTTATTGCACTTGATTCTTCTAATTCCCTTAAGGTCTTCCATTATTATACCCATGCCGTGTTGTTTTGCGAAGTCTACAAGCCTCTTAGATATTTTATGACGTTCATCCATAGCTTTACGCCTTCTTCTACCAGAGTATTTTCTAAGCAATCTTTCAGCGGTCTTAGGCTTATGCTTCTTCAGCTTTTGAATCCTTCTCATAATGTTGAAGTAGGTTGTGTGGATGGCTCTCAGATCGCTTTCGACCCTTACAATATATGGGTTTGAGCTTACAGCTGCAACATTGGGCTCATTGATGTCTATGGCTATCCAGTCTTCTGGATTAGACAAGTCAACGTCTTATACGTTCGGGATACCATGACTCCGATCTTCGCGGTCATCAACCGTCTAAAGCTAAGCTTTTTCGCGTATTAAACGCGAACAATATAAGCAACTATGTAGTTACA
Source organism: uncultured archaeon (assembly GCA_938082915.1). Taxonomy (GTDB): domain Archaea; phylum Thermoproteota; class CALKCG01; order B24; family B24; genus DTBU01. The sequence continues at coordinate 1,265 of CALKCG010000011.1, forward strand.
TAATTATATGGTGAAGTCGTTGCGTAGATATGCTACGATCTCTGTTCCAGCTGATGTTAAGAGGCTTTTGGAGAAGTCTAAGGGAAGGCGTGAATGGGGTGAGTTTTTGTTGAGCTTGTACGTGGAGGCTGAAGAGTAGAAGGGCTTTTGAAGAGTTGACAGACGTTCTCTCCAGCGGTGATTTAAAGGTCATAGCGGAGTCCAGCAGAGAGTTCAGGGAGAGGTTCACGCTGAGATGACCCTGTTCGACACAGACGTTCTCATAGAGATGCTTGAGGAAAGGGGGCACGAGGCGGGGACTATCACAATCATAACTCTCATAGAGTTTCTGAGGGGTATTGCAGAGCCTGAGAAAAGGGCGAAGGTTAAAGAACTCCTCGAACGAAGCTTCACAATTCTAAACTTGGACAATGAAGTCGTAAAAACCTACTGTAGTCTATACCGAAAGCTTAGGGAAGAGGGCATACCAATACCTGACGCCGATATTCTAATAGCTGCAACCGCTATATCCCATAATATGACGTTAAAAACAAAAGACGAGCACTTCGAAAAACTAAAGCAGATGGGACTTAAGGTCGAACGGTGTTAACTCACTGAACTAGCATCGAAAGAGAGACGTGAACAACCAGTCCAGAGGATAAAAAGAAAACATAACCAGTACTTATTGAGTCTAAGCCCCTTGTCCAGTATTTGTAGTCGGATATTCCGATGATTCGACCTTAAATTTTTCCAAGAGGGTTCGCCTGGAATTTGATAGAGAGGATAGAAGAATGCTTAGATAGGGGCTTTTATACATTCCGAAGACGATGATAACTACGAAGACGCATGCCGTCATATACATGAGTCCGCTGACTCTCCCACCCATTTCTCTCCAAAGCCTTTCAACAGGCTAGTTCTTCATCAAACCTTTTGACGTTACAAACACTTACAGTCATGATTACGCAACAATTTCTACTCTAAGTCTTCAATACAGATTCTGGCAAGCATGTGGCGGTTGAAGCAGTAGGCCAAACATAGGTGTATGATGAATGCAATTGGGCTTCAAAGCCTATGTGAAATTCTGAGTGGATTAACCGGTTGTTTTCAACCCTGGAGATGCATAGGTTTTTAAGTTAGATTCCTATAAATTATATGGATATGTCTAGGAAGAAGGCTTTTCTTAAAAGTGTTACATTGTCCGTAAGGGTGACACCGTACGTTAAAGACCTCATAGAGACTGTTGCACGTATGGAGGGTTTTACGGCTTCGGAGTGGGTGAGAGCGGTCGTCGTGGAAGAGCTTAAGAAGCGCGGTGCTTTGAAAACCATGCCTCTGGAGGCACAACTCGAAGAGTTGGGTTGAGCTTTCCAAGGGTGTTTAAAAGCCTCTCCCGCTCGTGCGTTGCCTGAGGGATTCTAGGATCTTCCCCCTCCTTGAAATATACTCTTCCAGCTCTATTTCACCGCTTTCAAACATGCGGTCTAGCTCTATTAGGGGAAGGGCTTCAAGGGCCTTTACGACGCTTCTTCTAACCATGATCATGTTGACCTGCGTTTTCCACGCCTCTATGCATAGGCGGCATACTTCCAGGGGCACTTCATCCACGTCTACTAGGCACTCCCTATCCTTGACGAATACGCATCTTCTGACTAGACTGGTCTGAGACATCTAGCCCCACCTCCCCTTAAAGATGGAGTATGCAAGCCAAACTGCGAATAGTGCTACTACTATTGCGAATACGTACGGGTTTGTCTTTAAGACGTAGACCGGTATTCCCATGTACGGTATTCTATACTTAAGCCTGCCTACGACGTCTCCGCCTGCGACTGTCCACGGGTCTTCGGAGCCGTTTGCGTCGCCTTTGGTCTTAAAGTAGACTAGGCTGTCCTCCAACACCACTTTGATAACCCTGTGTATGACTGGTGAAGGCGTGCTCTTAGCGTAGGGCTGTGGTACGTTGAAGACTACGATGTCGCCTTCACGTATGCTCCAAGCGTCAACACCTTCTACTAGGACGAGGTCTCCGACCTCCAGCGTAGGCCTCATACTGCCGGAGCACACGACCACAATGGGCGTGAAGGTTTTAAACGCGTATGCTAACGCCAAGTACGCCTCTAAGACGATGGCAAGGATTACGGCGTACTTGATGTAGCCGAGTTTAACGTGGGAGGAACTTTTTAGGCGTCTAGGCTTCGAGGCCATCTTCTGAACGGGTTTCCCGACGCCGCCCCTCGGGATTGTCTCAACCACGCCCTGTTTGAATCCTTTAACACTACCCCCATCCCTGAGGAGTATCAACCCCTCGCTAGGGCTTCTACGCTTAGCCTTTAAAGATGGCAGTAGTATGGCTATGCCCAAGCCCACTAGGGCGCAACATGCCGCACCTACGATAGCGCTTGCAACGGGTAGCGCCGTTGAAGCTTCGGGTCTAAGCCTCTCTGGTAGAAGCCTCATGAACACGGCCCAGAACATGAGGATCCCGACGGCCGACGAGACGCAGAGTAAGCCGAAGAACCAGCTGGAAGAGTTGACCCGCATAAACACCACCTAAAAAATATGGAGGCGTATACAGTAGCTAGCTATTGCCATTACGGATAACCTACGACCTCGGCTGCAACACCATACGTTATTGAACCTGATGCTCCAGACTTACAACTCCAACTGACAACCATATCAAGCTCTGCGGTGCTTTGGCTGAATACGGTTATTTCGAACACGGCCACGGGCTTTTCAAGCGTTAAAACAGCATAAACATTCGACCCATCGTAGATTGTTACCGTGAAGCTCTTCATTGTAACGTAGAGATTGCCTAAATCGATTAAAGTTACTTCGATTTCAACATTTACATCATTGCTGTAGGGGTTAGTAATATTTATCGCATTCTGTCGAAATACCGAGCCCGTCCGGTTTTTGCCAGTAATGTATATGTTTGGAACAGCCACATCTATTGTAACGCCAGAATCGTCGATAGTAATCGTGCCAGTGCCGACGGACACGGTGGCCCACGCCATTACGGTCAGAGCTATCGTTATTAGCACCACCGCTGCGAACGCCTTTTTCCTACTCACCTCGTACATATCTTCACATCACCTCCTTCTACGCTGGTTATAGTTTAACCTTTACCAGCTTATATGGATTATGCGAACACATATGTATGACATACGTGTGACAGATTTCATGATATGTCATACATATGTCATATAGATGCAAACACCATAGCAAATTTAACATGAACATGTTAAACGTTTAAGCCGCTCGCTCAGAGGGCTCGGCAGAACCTCTACGCCCCTGTCCATAGCCTCGACAATATTCTCTAAGCCTATACGAGTTGAACACTCTAATACTTCTCTTCAACGCGCCTCCTCCCGTCCAGGTCTACCTCTCAGACGATTCCTAAGTCTGCGTGTAGAACATTCCCCTGAGCGTCGCGGTGTCTATTGGTCTTCTTCCATATCCATCTCCGGCGGACTCCTTCGCCACATTCTCTTGAGGTATAAGTACGCCAATGCGAGTGCTGCGATTACGCAGGCCACGGCTATGACCAACTGTAGGACTTGTATTCTGAAGCCGAGTAGTTCGACTTCAAAGGGTCTCGGGGCTGTCGGCGGTGAAACAGCTTCAACCCTTCTGCTGACGACGGTGGACTCGTACCCGGGTTTCGATACTCGGGCGAGTACGGTCAACACCCTCTCGGTCTGCTTAACGGTTAGACTGGCCTCTCCAAGCAAGTCGGTCTTATTCGCCTCCGATACCGCTTCCCCACCCACGACCGTCCAATCCACTACGGCCCCGCTTAAGGGAAGCCCTAAACTGGCAACGGACAGCTTCACCGTATACGTTTGATTGAGCTCGACTCTAGAGGGGACCTCAACCGTAACATCTACGGGTAGGAGTATGGCTTTAAGCGCGGCTGTTGAAGACTCCAACCCTTGGGCCGAAGCAGTTATATTCGCCGCACCTGGGCTCAGCGGAGTGAACGGAGCCACTGCGTACGTTTCACCAGCCTCTATGACCATTCTCGGTGGAATATGCCCTATGTCTACTGAAGAGCTCAAGTACACGGTTGTGTTTCGAGTCAAAGCAACGGGATATCCATCGCTTTGAACCTGGACTACGATCACATCCTTAGATTCTCCATCGGCAACGACGGGCAAGGCTACGTAGACGACCAATTTAAGCCGTTTAAACTCCAAGCCTGCCGGCCTCCTAACCTCCAACGTCATCGCATCAGCCTCAAACCCCTGAGAAGACGCCGCCAAGACCACAGCCCCCTCTTTAAACCCGGCTTTAACTGGGATCGTAGCGTAGAAGCACCCTCTTCTGACGACGACTTCACCCGGCACCGCCGCAACCTCAGGGTTTGAAGAAGCCAAGTTCACCTTAACGTCGCTCTTCGCAGGCGTAGGCGCACCTCTTCCGTCGAGCAATTCAACTACGATGGCGTCTTCGTGAACCCCACCGTCGGACGGTAGAATCTGGTAAGTTAAGGTTAAAGCTAAACGCGTCGGCTCACCGCCGACTCTGACCACTGAAACCGTGGCGTTTCCAGGCTCGAATCCTTGGGCGAGAGCCGTCAGAGTCGCAGACCCAACAACCCCCTTGACTTCGAAGAAGGCCACGGCGTAACTACGCCCCTTAGCTATGACCAAAGCATCGGGTGCTTTTAAAACCGAGAGATTGGACGAAGTCAATACTACACGCGTGTCCAACGGGACGTTGATGGGAGTATTGAATCGGTCGACCACTTGAACGGAGACCATGCCTTTAAACCCTTCGACTGCAGGCGGAGCACTGGGTACGACCATGACCCTAAGCCTGTACGGGGAAAGCGAGCCGAAAACCTTGCCGACGGTCTTTAAAACGGCCTTACCGGTCTCAAACCCAGAACTTGAAGCAGTGACCGCCGTCTCCCCGGCGACGAACGAAGTGTTAAACCTAGCAATGGCGAAGTCGCAGCCCTTAGGGATTACAACGCTTTCTTCAACTACGCCCACCTCTAGATTTGAAGAAGTCAATACCACTAGGACGTCTGAAGGTGCTTTCACAGGCCTACCCTCAGCATCTTGAATTTGAACGTAGATGCACTTATACGACCTCCCGTCGGCTGGGAGGATTGGTGGAACCGCGTAAACGGCAAGCCTCAACCCAACGTATGAGAGGCAGACGTGAGTATTACAGAAGAGGGCAACAGTCAAAACACAGGCTAGGAAAAGCCCTTTGAAAGCAATTCCCCGTGCGATGTAGTGCATATGGTTAAACTAGTAAAAGCCAGTAGTAAAGTTTTTCGCACAGCTCCAAACGATTTAACGGTCTATGATGGGCTGGTGAGCTGGTTCGCTTTGACTGTGGAGAAGGCCGGTGAATCCCGAGAGCTACGTAGCTCAGAGCCATACGGTAAAATTTATTTTTCCAAAAACTCAGAATTAATCGTAGAAGTTTTATGCAAGTAGGCTGGGTTAAAACTGGAGTCGATGGCTTGGATAGGCTTCTCCAGGGTGGGTTCGTAGAGGGGTCCTCAGTCGTCCTCATAGGTCCAGTAGGAACGTTGAAGTCGTTCATCGGCTATCAGTTCATCTACAACGGTTTGAGAAGGGGTGAACGCTGTCTATGTATAAGCACTCATCAAAGCCTCGACACTTTGACCTTCCAGCTGAAGAGCAATTTCGGCTGGGGCGTTGAGACGTACGTAGATAGAGGGCTACTAGACTTCATATACTACCCAACCTACGTGGATCCGTTGAACCCACGGTTTAATGTTGAAGTCCTCGGGAAGGTAGTCGAGGAAGCGATCAGCAGGATGGAGAAGGGCGTTAGAAGACTCCTAGTATACGCCTTATCTCCATTCTTCGCAACGGTGGGTGATCAACGCTTGGTTTTAAACCTAGTCTACGGATTGAATGTAAAGGCCAAGGAAAACCGAACCGTAGTCTTCTACATCATTGATAGTGGTGTTCAAGATAGAAGAGCCGAAGAAGCCGTGAAGTCCATCTGCGATTACGTCTTGGAGACCAGGGAAAATAAGACGCTGAGGGAGATAAGGATTGTTAGAGGGCTTTTAAAGCACGGTTTAGAGTGGAACGTAATCCGTTTAACGAACAATGGAGTGGACGTTGAAGTGAGAATTTGAAACGTTATGGTGAATCCGACATTACGTATGTTGGATGCTTCAATAGTGGGGGATTTGAGCAACCAGCCGCATACGCTTAGAAGGCGTCATCACAATACTTCTATGCCTTTATCCGTAATCCTGTATTCGTAAGTCCTGACTCCATGAGCCGCTCCGCGCATTTTAAATACTCTAAGGGTTCTCACCAAGACCCCGTCACCGTTGTAGTATTGGTTGAGGTGTATTATGCCATCCGCTATGAACTCCTCCACCATGCTTCCAAAGGAACTGTAGTTTAAAGGCGCTTCGAGGATCAGAAGCGAAGTACAACCGATCCTCCTCAGTATCCTATACAATAGGCGTATCATATGCCTCCTCGAGACTGCGTCTTCAAGACCGACGCTTAGAGCCGTAATCGAGTCTACCGCAAGCCTCTTCGCACCTACTCTATTCAAAGCCTCTGCAATCTTGTTTAAGGCGGATTGACAGTCCAATTCCGTCCCTATGCTCAAATCCAATACCTTGACGAGTCCCCTATTCTCCAAATCTTCAAAATCAAAGCCATACAACTTCATAGTCCGGACGAAGACGTCTTTCGGCTCCGTTAAACAGACGTATACACCAGCTTCGCCGTAAACCGTAGCCCCCTCGTAGATGAACTTAGTCGCCAAAAGGGTTTTTCCGGAACCAGGACATCCGATGAGGGCTACTATAGCACCTCTTGGCAATCCACCGCCGAGTATCTGATCAAGCTTAGCTATGCCTATAGGAACCCCCTCGTACATCTACTACTCTTTTTCCCTTGAAGGGAAAATAACTTTTTATGGCATATTTTAAAAAATATAGTGTTTTTTTTTTAAAAAAAAAAAGAAAATAACCTAGAAGGGCTGCTACTGATGATACCTTGGCGGTTGAGCCCACCGGGGTTAGTGCGTATTCCGGCTTCCCAGCGTGCTAAAAGGCTTTATATAGCTTAAAGTATAATAGTGAGTAGACCAGTCATGGGAGTTATCGAAGTTCCTAAGGAAGTTTACGAAATCCTTAAAACCATTGCTGAAAAGAGGGGGAGAAGCATCGAAGAGATTATTTTAGAACCTATTGTTGGTGAACTCGACCCCAAGGTGAGAGTTGAAATTTATGTAAAATTGCATGAGAAGCATATTAACGAGGCTGAAGGATTGCACAATAAAGGCGACTTGGTACAGGCAAGTGAGAAGTATTGGGGTGCAGTTACTACACTACTTAGCGCTATAGCTGAGATGAAGAGTCTACCTCATTACACCCACAGAGACTTCTGGGAAATCGTCGAAATGCTTGTTGAAGAGGGGAAAAACCCTGAATATTCAACTCTGTTTAGATTGGCTGAAGGCTTACACGCCAACTTCTACCATAACTTCATGAAGAAGGAATCTTTTGAAAAACACAGGGAAGGCGTATTGAAGCTTATAGAAATTCTCAAAGATTTTCTCTCGGAGGCAAAAAGCTCCCGCTTAACGGGGCGTAAAGTATGCTCATAAGCCTGTTCTACGCGGGTTGGCTTGGGGATGCTAAACGGAAGGCCTCAAGCAGACCTAAGTAAGCAGAATAGGGAATCTCGTAGAGATTATTGGAAGCCCGTCCTCCTATGTCTCTTAGATGCTAACCCCTTTCTCGAGAATTTGATCCCCCATCATCATTAGTTGAGCGTTGTAGCAATTACGTTCCAGCCATTAAGTATCCCTTTCTTAGATGGGATTTCTAGTGCCTCCTTTAGTTGAAAGTCTCGGAATCTTTACATCTTCTCTTAGGATTACTCCGATAGTTAAGGCTTCAATGGCCAATTGATCCCCTTTCTCCACAAGTCTTTTAAACTCCTCAGGCGTTAACGGTACAACTTGGTACGCTGGAGGCGTGTCCAGCATCCTAAGCCTATCCAATGGGCTTCCCTTAAACGTGTCTGAAACCAGTATGACGTCGACGTCAGTCCATAGGTTGAAGTCTCCCCTAGCGTAAGAGCCTACGAGCACTGCAGTGGCTGTGAAGGGTAGTTTTCTAGCCCAATCCGCGGCCTCCTCTATGACCCTTTCTCTAATCCCCATCCTCTCTTTAACGATCTCCATGACTCCTCAACCCAATTAATAACGTCCCCGGCCGACCAGACGGCGTTCTCTGCGTCGACAATCGTGTAGTAGTCCTCAGGTGACCCCCTCAGCCCAGGCGTTGGGGTATCTAGTTGGAACATACAGTTTATCTAGTGCTTTAGCATCCAACATTATTTTCTCCCCGACTTTCAGCGACCCTTCGAGTTTTGAAAGTAAAGCAGATTCAAGTGTCCTCTTGGAAGACTCCATCCACCTGAGGCACTCGGCTTCATCAAGCATCAGAAGGTCTCCAGTAGGATAATCTGGGAATTCCTTAAAAAGCTTTATTCGTTGACGATTCCCAGATCAAAACAGACTTAGATAGAGCGCACGCTCAATCCCCACTTCGCTGAGTCTCGCTTCAACATGGTTATGCTAAGTCTTTAAGAGACGCTTTAACCAAGATGCCTCCGGAGCCTTCAACTTAAAAAAGGAAAAATGCTTAAAAACCCTGCCATCATTATTAGTCTTTGGGGTGAGGGAGACCATGTCCTTCTTAGGACCACCAGTGGGGCCATATCCAGTATTATAGGGTTTGCGGCCGTCTGTAGCCGTCAATCCTCCCATTTTTTTTACGGGTTTTCTAAAACGTTGAAGACATTTTTAAGAGTTTCGTTTACGCTGAACACCCATCCCAGTTCGCTTCTGTAAAGCTCTACGGGTATCGCGAAGCCTCTTGAACACCCCGGGTCTATAAGTACGTGGGATATTCTAGTTCTAATGTTGGGTAGATTCCTCCAGATGTAGCTGAGGCATTGCTGCAGCTGAGCTACTGGCACAATAATGTAAGCAATATATCTGCTTCTCTCAGCTTCATAGGCGTCAAAGCATGTGAAGGGTATTTTGGAGAATACGGTCTTAACGCCTTCAAGTTCATCATGGCTTAAACCATTGACCCAAACCAGTAAGCATGCGAGTGAGTGAGTGCCTTCAAACCCACCCTGCCACCTCAAAATATACCTCTTCAACAAGCCCCCCTCTAAGACGTGCTTTTTGAAGTGGTAGAGGCATGTCTTATAGGGGACGCAGAGCCGTTTAGCCAGCTCAGGTATTGGCGTCAATGCATCCGCCTGAAGCCAAGCTGCCATATGGATGTCGAGCTGATCCAGCCTAGGCTTCGACACTACGTCTTCCTCCACGGACACGTCCTCCACCTTCCTGTTCGGTAGACCGTCCCATGAGAAACGCCAGACGCCTCTTTTGAAGTCGTAGCAGTCCACCCTCATGGAGAAGTACCTTATCCAGTTCACCCTAGACATGGAATAACGCTTGAATATGCCCACTTCTACAAGCCTGTCTAAGAAGACCCTGTAGCGGGTTTCAAAGTTCGGCGGAAGACCAAGCCACGCTAGGTAGTCTCCCCTAGGCAATAGCCTACCGTAGTACTCCAAATAACCCGAACTGGCGAGTTGCTCGAGGACCTTAACGTTTACATCATCGTGGCTGTTCGCAAACCTAACCATCAACCTATACCTGGCGAGCCCAAGTTTACCATGGTCAACATGCACTTGAACCCTCAAGCCTCTACCAAGTAGCTGATTTCTAACCTTATACCTAACGCTTTGAACAGACAGACCAGTCACTTTGGCTAGAGCAGTATAATTTCTAGGCCCGAAGACCTTGACGGCTTCAGCTAAGAGACTTAGCTGGTCACACGCTTCAGCCAACTCTTCTAAGCCAAGCTTCATGTCGAACTTACAGTATACTTTTAGACGTATATAAAATTGACTGAGTGCGCGGAAACTCATCCATATTTAAGCCAATATACGAGTGCTTTACGATAGTGGGCACAGACAGAGGTATGGTCTTAGCGCATATCGATGTTAAAGTCGAGGGCGGAGATGCTCAGATGGATTAAATAGACCTGGGGGGAGGGGGTAGTTTGAAAATCCATAGAGAAATCATGTAAATTCGTCTCGCTTAAAGTAGAGTAGGAGGAACAGGAGAAGTAAAAAACAGGGGTTGCTATAGCATAAGTATATACGCTGGTGTTGCAAAGGCTTATCTAGGCGGGTGTGAAGACCGAATTTCAGTAGTCTTTATGGGCTCACGTGTCAATGGGGCTTTGACTGCACTTGCAGGCTTCATCATAGCCATGGTCGGCTTTGGAATGTATAGGAGCCCACACCTAGATTGGAATGGGCTTATTCAATCGGTCTGGGAATCCTTCCAAATTCTGGTCGGCCAGATAAACCACTTCATAAACGACCCCTTCGCTCTCATCGGCGTCGTGGTATTGGTAATCGGAGTGTTGATCGTTTTTAGAGGGTTTAAAACCCTGATATTCGGATGAAAGTGCAAACGAACAATTGCGCAAATTAGGCTTGGAAGAAGTCTCGAATACGGGTAATTTTTATTCGTAAAGACGAAGTTTGGACTTAAAATGTGCTCTAAAAGTACAGCGAAGTTTAACTCCCCGACTCCCTATAGACGGTTTAGGTACCCACTTGATGAGCGAGCTTTGAAATGAGAAGTACCGCCCTAGACGCTTGAAAGAAATAGTCGACTAAAGGGAAATGGTGGAAAAACTGAAGAGGTTCGTCGAGTCGAAGTCCATGCCACATTGCATATTCGCAGAACCACCGGGAACTGGAAGATGCAATTGTTTTAACGACTCTAGGATCAAAACGTATAGTAGAAATGGTGGTGGGAGTGGAGGTATTCACCCCATCACCTATCGGTAGGGTCGTGAAGGGAAATTACTCGTACGTCTATCCTGGAGAGGCTGGAAAACTCATAGAGTTGAAGACGAGGGGGGAGAAGTCAATTGTACCCCTGAGTACTTATTCTCAGTCTTCAATGGACATACCATAGTTCGGAGGGGGCATGCGACATCAGAAAGGGAGGTGAGATATTAGTTGCACGGAGGATGCCAGATGCATTAGAAGCGGGGCAAGAGTTCGACGTAGATTTGATAAATCTCATGAAGGATTTAGAGAATAAACTCGTATGTAAACTTGGGTCTCCCTTATCAGGTAAATACCGCAAGGAGTCCTTTTTAAAGTCGATAAGACCTTCTGAAAGTTTAGAAAGGAAAAGATTCCGATATCGGTTCGGAGTCGAAATAGCCTAAAGAGTCATATAAAGCTAACTATTCAAGAACTGCTGTCAAACCCATGTTTAAACCTCAAATTACAAATTTGTGGCGGAGAAGTTGTAATTTAACGTATGAGTTGCTCCAGCTTTTCGTTTAGCTGTTTAACAGCCTCCGCATCCCTTTTCACAGCACCTAAAGGCATCCAATCTTCGTAGAAGTTCTGGTGGAGAGCGTTAGCTATTGAGAAGAACTTGATAATGTCTGGGTCGTTAAGTTCATCAGCTAGCTTATCTACGAATTCCCATATATCTCTATGGCTTCTCAACTCCATACCTCGCTTAGACGTTACGGCCTTTACCATCTCAGCCGTAGCACCCACAGTTTTTCTGAGGCCTGAACGGCGTCGCCTTTAGCTAAGAATCCCTCTGCTTCACTGAGGTACTTACGATTGAGCTTAAGGTAATGCTCAGTCATACCTGCAGTCCCCTAAAGCATCTAACAGTTCAGCCGCTTGATTAAGACTTTCGATGAAAAAGTTACAGTAAACTGGTGTAAGACATGGTTTGACAGGTTAGAAGCCGTCAGCCGATCTCAGGACGTAGTTTAAAACACGGTTTGTATTCAACTTTAGGTTGAAGCGTTTGTTGAAGAAGCCTACTATTTTCTCCAAATCCCTCTTCAAGTAGCGTTCAGACTCTGGATCGCCTTTTCTGAGGAATTGAGGCCAATCTATAAGCATGAAGTCTCCATCTTCTTTAATGACTATGTTATACTCGCTTAAATCTCCATGTATTAAACCAGCTTCAAAGTACACCCGTTTAACTTCATCAACGATGTCTCTGAATAGTGGAAGAGGTTCATCGATAGATTTAACCTCTACGAGTTCAACACCGCTGAAGAAACTCATAACGACAACATGTCTATTCTGAGCTATAGGCTTAGGGGCTTTAGCATTAACACGGCTTAGAATTTCAAGAGCTTCAAACTCCTTCTCAGCAGCCTTACGGCTTTGATAAAGCCAGGAGATATGCCTCCTATCGGCTATGTAGCGTCTAACCCTCCTAGTCTGTCTAAAGCTCACCCTCCCAACCCTGTGAAACTTAACTATAACCTTTTCACCGCTAGACGTTAAACCCTCGAAAACATCAGCCTCCTTACCTATACCGACAGGCTTACCTAAGGCTTCAAGCTTACCTGCTTTAACCAAAGCATTCAAAGCCAGGAAATCGTAACCGTAGTAGTTTAACACATAGCCTTCGAACGGGCTGGCAACCCCCCTTATCAACTTAAACCCGTTAAGCCTCTTAACTCTGTATAAAACCTCCTCCCTAGGGAGGGAAGAATACCTGACAACGTCTTCAATAGGCGTATAAGCGTGGCTAACCATGCCGAGCTCGACGGCTGTTAAAACCCTAAAATCCTCAGGCTCCAATCTTCTAAAGACGCTTGTGAGAAACTCATCCATAGACATTAGACCGCATCCCATGAAAAACTCGTCAAGTAAACCCTCTTAAACTCTTTTGAAAACCCAGCCTAGGCTTAAGATATTCAACCGAAACCCTCTGCGTAAAACCGTAAACCTTCTCAGAAACCTTGAGAACCCTGCGAAGCTTAGCCTCCTCATGAGTACCATTAGAAACCAACGCGTAGACACGAGCCTCCTTCTTACCTTTAGGCTGTCTAAGTACCCTGCCAAACCTTTGAATCCACTTCTTAGGGTTGCTAGGCGGGTCAACCCAAACCTCAACGTCAGCAGAAGGGATGTCAAGTCCCTCTTCAGCCACAGAAGTAGCTACAAGCACCCTAGCACCCCTACTGAAATGCAGTAAAGCCGAAGCCTGATGCTCAGGGCTCATACCCTCCTTACCGACGAGTATGGAGACGTTTTCAAAACCCATCTTATCCACAAGCTTCAACCCAAGCTGTTTAGCAGACCTTATAGACTCCGTAAACACTATGGCTTTACGGTAGTCTAACGCCTCCAAAAGCGTTAAAACAGCATCGTGCTTATGGTTTCTACACTCCATTAAAGCCCTCCTGAAAAGCTCAACAGCGGAAACACCTTCAAACTCTTTAAGAGGCTTCTGCAGATCCACATTCCTCCAAGCCCTATAACCTAAAACACTACTAGCGCCATCCTCGACGACACGCTTCCTAAGATTCTCAAGAACACGCATAGTTAAGCAAAGCCTATGACTCCTACAGACAACGGCAAGGTGACCTTCACCGTAGGTCTCTGCAATCCTACGCCTGTAAGAGTCGACGGTGAAGCCTAAAGCCTTGTAAAGCTCAAGCAGGGCTGGAGGGGGTTCGACTCTAACGATTTTCAAAGTCCTCTTAGGTATAATAGCTTTAACAGCCTCCTCTTCAACTGAGACGACTTCAATCCTATCGAAAACCCTTTTAAGTTCTTCAAGCCTCCCAGCCGAATGCAGATGCGGAGTAGCACTTAAAGCCAGTATTTTAAGATTGCAGGCTTTAGCCGTGAGGAGGACAGAATAACCATCGGTTTCGCCTATGTAATTCTGACACTCATCCGCGACAACTACGTCGAATGGTAGAGGGGGTCTGTGGAAAACCCCCCTCAGGAATCCTACGGGGTCGCTGGTTCTCCTAGCCTCATCCAAATGACCTTGAAAAGGCGTAAGCAGGTCGTTGTAAACAGTCTGAGGAGTACAGACTATAAACTCCCAATTCCAAACCCCAAGCTTAACCCTCTTCTCAGGAGGCATAGCGCCAGATATGAAATACGCATGTCTAACGCCGAGCATATTCCTAGCGAAAAGCGTCTGCTGAACACCTAAAGGTATTGAAGGCACTAGGAAAAGCACTCTAACAGGTTTAACCCGGGACTCCCCCATGAGATAAGCCCCGGCGATGTAGGTTTTACCAAGCCCAGTAGGCAGTCCAAGTATCAGAGTTGAACCGGCTATACGGTTTAAAATCCGCTCCTGGAAATCCCAGAGGGAGTAGTTCAACTTGAATATCTGAACACTCCTAGGCGTTCCAAGTGGATCCCGAGGCATTAAACCGCTGATAGTCCTACTTAACGAGGAGGGGCTTCTCTCAAGCATAGAGAGGTATTCTTCCCACTCCAGCCTGACCATAGGTAAGCCTCTACTAGGAAAAAATAGTTTAACAGGCTAATAACGGTTTAAGACTGTTTAACGCCACAGTATGGACAGTATACGGCTTCGGAGGGTATCTCCCTACCGCAGTCCCGGCAGGTTTTAACACTCCCACCAGCGGGTAGAAGCTTTACAACACCTCTACTCTGAAGCTGGTTGATATAGCTTACCAGGGAAAGCTCAGCCTGTTTAATATCCATGTTCTTCTCAAAGGCGAGTATTTGAACGACCTCTCTAAGCGTCCTCCTGCCGTCTAGAAGCCTTAAAACGTAAGAGCCGACGTCGTCGAAAACGTACTTTTTAGCCCTAGGTCCTAAGAGGCTTTTCCGTCTAACGGTTACACTTATCTCACCCGTGGGTTCGACGCTCCACTCCAAATCGGGATTCCTCACAGCTATACGGTCTAGAATATTGCCGCTCATCAAGACCATGGAAATAAGGCATATCCTCAGATTTAACGGTTTCGCTTTTTAAAGAAACGCTGACAAAAACCATAGAAAATTTTTAAAAGACTTAAACCGTAGATAGAAATGGGAAAATGCTGGATGAAATCTTATACGCTTCAATACTATTCGCATGGGTTTTAACAGTAGTCCTACTAATATCTAGGAAGTCCTATGAAATAGCGAAGAAGAAGGCGGAGTCAAAACTAGGCGTTAGTGGAGAAGCCCACTACGTCGGAGTATACTTCGCCAGGAAAGTCATACATATACTAGCCGGAGGACTCGTAGCACTCCTAATACCGATGTTCAACGTCTTCAAAACACCCATAATTCCATCAACCCTAGGACTAATACTAGCCCTATTATGCTACATACCTCATAAAACAGGGAAACTCATGTACTGGTTTCAAGACCCAAACAACATATACGAGGTAAACTTCAGCCTAGTATGGGCTTTAATGATAAGCATAGGCTGGGTTCTAGCCAACGGAAGCTTCTGGCTACCGGCAATACCACTGATATTCATGAGCTGGGGCGACGGAGTAACCGGAATAGTTAGAAACTTCGTATTTAAAAAGAGGACGAAGCATTGGATTGGAAACCTAGCCATGTTTCTACTATGTGCTCCAATAGGCTACATCCTGAGTAGCAACATATGTAGCCCAATCTCAGGGCTGGTGGCAGCATCCATAGCAAGCCTAGTAGAACACTTCGAGAAAATCGGCAACTATATAATAGATGACAATATAACAGTCCCACTAAGTAGTTTCACAGTATTATTCCTAGCCAAACTTTTAAGCTAACATTACCCACTTCGTTGTACTTCTATGGATTTAAGGGAAAATCCCCCAACATCCTTCTACAGATCATGATTGCAAAGTTAGAGTCGGATGATGCTCCAACCTCCTTAAACTTACCATTTATCTTTTAAACCTGCAACTCACCAACATGCAAAGTGAGGTAAAAGTATTAAAAGAAGATTGGATCGAATAAATCTCAGATGTGAAAGTCTTGGGCGTATTCAAGGTTAGAGCGGTAGTATGGAATGTTCAGGATTTTTCGAGGAAGGTTGATGTAGACCTATTGGTTGATACAGGTTCCACGTATACGGTGATCCCGCGGAGTATACTGGAGCAACTTGGAGCCGTCAGCATAAGAACTGTTAAGCTTAGGCTAGCCGACAATAGGGTTATTGAGAAGCCTCTAGGTGAGGTGGGGATAGAAATCGATGGTTTTAAAGCTACGGCAACGCCCGTCATATTTGGAGAGGAAGATGTATTTCTTCTAGGCTCGGTCACCATGGAACAGTTGGGTTTGGCACCAGATCCTGTTGAAAGAAGGTTGAAGCCAGTCGAAGCACTACTTATGAAAGCTGTTGTTTAAGTTTTAAACCGCCAACTGGGAGATGAACTTTTCAACTGCTTCTTTAATCTGACCCCACTCCACTCTACTATGAATGGTAAACTTTTGATTACGTCTCCACCTGCCGTTCCTATTCAACCAGACGTATATGGCTACCTGCCTTCTACCGAAGGATTCAACTAAGGCCACTGCAGACCACCATTTAGCCGTCTTATAGATTGTAACGCTATCTAAAACCTTCAACTTCTCAGATATAGGGATCTTATCTTCAGACATATAGCTCAACACACTCCTATGACATTAAGCCAAATAACACATCATCAACTTATAAACTTGTCAGAGTAAACTATAGCAGATAAACTCGAGAAGCATAGTGAAATCCCCTAGAAAACCCTTAAATGTCCAGTATTCAACTTCTTTTCCTAGTATTTACCTTGGAGAAACTTAAGCGTGAATTCCTAGACCTCCTTGAGAGGGATTTAGAATTCCGATACACCGTAGCAGGCTACCTAGGGCTATCTGAGATACTTAAAAGATTGGATAGACTTGAAGAAGGGCAAACTAAACTGTGGGAGGAAGTGAAATCCCTGAGAGAAGGCCAGGGGAAGTTATGGGAGACTCAGAGTAAATTATGGGAGGAGGTTGAGGCGCTTAGAGTTGAGCATGAGAGGATACGTAAATACATGATTTCAGGCTTTAGAGATTTAAAACGAATACTTATGGTTGCATTTGAAGACCATGCAGCATCCTTCTTAGAAATAATGCTTGAAGAAATAGGTTATCCTGAGGCTAGGGTTGAGAAGAAGTATTTAGCCTACCAAGGTCAAGTTATCGATATAAACCTTTTCTGTGAAGACCCCTTGGTCGTCGGTGAAGTAACTATAACCGTTAAAAACATTGAAGAAGGCGAAGATGAAGTCGATAAGCTTTTAAAACGTGTAAAGATAGTTGAGGAAGAGTACGGCAGGAAACCTATGCTGATAGTTTTATCCATCGCTAGAACCACTCCTGAAATCGCTGAAGCCTTGAAGAAACTTACTGAGAGGCATGGTGTAAAGCTTATCCTTGGAAGGGAAATAGAAGAGGCTCTTTCCATTTAAATCCATATTCAATCCGTCGATATTTGAAGGCTCCAGTTTAAGCATGAGTTTAAAAACCAAGCATTGCCTGTTAATCGCTTCTCACACGGTACGTTTTCTCCAAGTTCACTGAAGCTTCACGGTTTACATTTATGAATAGGTATGTCGCCGACGCCGTCACGCTTCCAACTATTCTTAAAGTCACACTTCCACGCTCCATGGAGTTTCTAACCGCCATTAGAATCGTACCTGCTTCTATATATACCACCCCATCCAACGTTGCAACCCTCTTAGATGGAAGAGGTTTACCAGTGGCGGTTATCTCCCCAAGCTTGACATCTCCTAAGAAAACTTCCAAGTAAACCGATTGAAGAGTGATGGACGTATCTGTAGGGTTTTCAATGGTCAACGTTATCTTAACTTCTGCACTCGGAGGAAACAGCGATACATCTACGACTTTAAAACCAGAAACCTCCATGGTTTCCAGAGACCTATTTAAAACTTCAGCTGTCTTCACATAGCCGTAACCGTAGAGCCCCACTGGAAAACCCACGACCAATAAAACGACTAATACTGAGACTACAGTCTTCACATCCCCACTTACCCCATCAACCACTATATATACTTTACCTACTACTCGACGGAAAAGCTTACATTCCACCCATTTCATAGCAATCTTAAGCAGATACTGCTAGATAGAGGCTTATCCGATAGAGTTAAATAATTCGAATGTGTTGCTTACCTTGAAAAAACTGGAGAAGAGTGATGTTATGGCTAGGGAGATTAAGCTTAGGGTTGCAGAGGTCAGCCATCAGAGGGATGTTGGACGCTGGAAGGTTAGAATAGACGCTAAAACCATGGAGTATCTAGAGGTAACCCCCGGAGATGTCGTAGAGATCAAGGGTAAGAGGACTACAGCCGCCGTCGTCTGGCCCGCATATCCGGAGGATACCGGTAAGAATATAATCCGTATGGATGGGATAACTAGGAAAAATGCAGGGGTTTCTATAAACGAATACGTCTTCGTTAAGAAGGCTGTTGTCAGAGAGGCACAGTCTGTAACGCTTGCACCCGTCAATGTAACTATACCTGGTGTAGACCAGAGTTTCTACGAGTTTGTTAAAAACCGTATTCTCGAAGCACCAGTAGTCGCAGGAGATACTATTCAAGTCTCAATATTCGGAAGCGCAGTCCACTTCCGCGTAACAAAAACAATCCCACATGGAATTGTCACGATCACATCTAGGACAAACGTTCAAGTACTCTCCGAACCAGTCCCGGAGAAAACTGGACTCTTAAGAGTCACTTATGAAGACATAGGAGGGTTGAAAGAAGCCATACAGAAGATCAGAGAAATGGTTGAACTACCGCTCAGACACCCGGAGCTATTCCAGAGACTCGGCATAGAGCCTCCTAAAGGCGTTCTACTCTACGGTCCACCTGGATGCGGAAAGACGCTACTAGCAAAAGCAGTAGCCAATGAAAGCGAGGCAAACTTCTTCAGCATAAATGGACCGGAGATCATGTGCGTTGAACCAGATGTTTATGTTTTAACCGATGAATTCGGGGCGATTAAAGTCGGCGAGCTTTACAGGAAGGGTACAGATATTGGGAATGATATTAGAGTATTCTCCAATGTAAGAATACTTGCCTATGAGAATGGTTGCAGACTTTCTAAGCTTGAATCCATGAGAGTATTCAGAGGAATGGGGTATGAGTTAACGTTAAAGAACGGTTTAAATGAGGAGGCTGTGAAGGTTTCAGAGCACCAGCGTTTTCTAGTCTACGATGGGAAAGAGATAAAATGGACAACGTCATCTGAGATCAAAGAGGGCTTTTGGATAGCCGCACCTAAATACTGGAGCCACCAGCCTTCCAGAGTTATTTTAGACTGGATAAACCGTTATCCGGAGCAGGAGAAGCTTAACGTTAAGCTTAGAGGATTACTAAAGGATAGACTTGGAGAAGTAGTTACACTAAAGGAGCTGCTCACGTACGTAGTGGAGAATGGGTTAGATTGGGAGGAAGTATACAGTTCAATAGTGGGGGTTAGAAGTAAGTTTAGCTATGAACGGGGGGCTTGGATACGTCTACCTTGGATACTGACACCGGAGTTAGCGTATGTACTTGGACTCATCCTAAGCGATGGGTATGTGGGCAAGAACGAAGTGTCATTCCACAGTAGAGATGTAAGACTCGGAGAGAGGTTTAAAGAGTACTTTAACAAGGTTTTTGGTATAGATCGGCAAGCCTGTTGGTCTAAGTTGCTTGTCTGGTATCTAAGAGAGTTTTTCGACATCCCAGTTGGTAGGAAAAGTCGGCATTGGTCTGTTCCACGCTTCATCATATTCTCAGATGAAGATACAATAGCCGCTTTTATAGCAGGACTTTACGATGGAGATTCCTTCTACAGTAGGTCTGAAGTCGGGCTTATCGGAGTACAGTTTTTACTCTTACGTTTAGGCATTTCTAAGACTGCGGTTAAAAGGCACAATACTAGGTTTGGCATGGTTTATAGGTTAGCCGTATCCAAGTCAGAGCAGAGGAAGCTATGGCTTGCCATAAACCCATACTCGATTAAGTTTAAACCAGCAGTAGGTGAGACGGATCACACGAGGTTCCCATTCCAAGCACTCTTCAAAGAAATCCTAGCTGAACATGACATACCATTTACGATATTCAATGATGAGGACGCTGAGGCAAGGATTAACGGTAGAATACCCTTATCCGATACTATAGCTCAGAAATACCTGGAAATATTAGAAAAATATGTGACTACAGATAACCCCATTCAGAGGATTAAACTTCCACTATCCCTAAGATGGCTTAAGGTGGTCTCTAAGAGGATGGTCGAGGGAGAGTTCTACGACCTCCAGGTTAAGGATGACACATTCATAGGCTCTAAAGCTACACCTATAATCTACCATAACTCTAAATTCTACGGCGAGTCTGAGGCGAGGCTTAGAGAGATATTCCAGAAGGCTCAGGAGAATGCCCCAAGCATAATATTCATAGATGAGATCGACGCCATAGC
>CALKCG010000012.1 GCA_938082915.1 uncultured archaeon
GGAGCGCAGACCAGGAATGTGGAGAGTCTCCGTTGCCCCCGGAGGCCAACTATGAGGCCTCAGCCGAGGCGGAACGGATAGTGATAAAATGTCAAATATCTCCTTTGACATTTCTCTCATCTGAGAAACTTTTTGTCGAAGAAGCATATACGTTCTACCGTTTACTTCTCTCTCGCTTTTCATGTTAAATTTTCCATGTAAGTTAAGATTGTTCCTTCCGAATAGACTCTACTTGTAGTAGTTTTTCAGAGCGTTTAAGGCTTTAATGTACTGTTCGTATAGATTTATGTATATTTCTCTGTTTTGGCTTGACGTGTACGTTTCACTTACGCGTACTGTTGATAGGGCTTCTTCAAAACTGCCGTAGACGCCTATTCCTTTAAAAGCCGTTAAAGCGGCTCCGAATACTGTTGCCTCCCTTATGGTGTTTACGTATATAGGCATACCTGTTACGTCTGCTCTCAACTGATTCCAAAGTTTGTTCTTAGACCCCCCGCCTACAACCCTAACGGCATCTATTTGAAAGCCTGTAGATTCGATTAAAGCGTTTACAGCGAGTTTAAGCTGGTAGCTCAAACCCTCCAATGCAGCTCGGTATACGTAGGCTCTAGAAGCTCCAAGCGTTAAACCGAGCAACGTACCTTCGGTTTTAAATCTTCTAGTTGGACCGGAATCTTTAACAAAGCTAGGTATGAACAGTAACCCTCCTGAGCCGGGAGGTACATTGGAGGCGTCTCTAACCAACGGTTCGTAATCGCCTTCTGAAAGCTCAGGGTAGAATCTTTCTCTAACCCACTCTAAGACTGCTGAAGCTATCATGAGAAGCTGCGGGTTCCATAGTCCGGGTTCAACATCGGCCTCGATGATAACACCCCATTCAAACCCCTCTTTAGAAGGATTGAAAATGCCACTTCTAACAGCTAATATTTCCCAAGTCCCACTTGACAATACAGCTTCACCGTGTTTAACGCCAGCACCTAGTATAGCAAATTGAGTATCATGGCCACCTGCGACAACAGGAGTACCCTCAGCTAAACCAGTTTTCTCAGAGGCTTTAGCCGTCACATAGCCCACTATATCGCCGGGTTCAGACCATTCTGGAAAGAAGCCTACGTCTAAACCCGCTAATTTAAGCATCTCCGGAGACCAGTCTCTCTTAGCCAGATCCATAGCCATCATGGTTGAGGCGCTCGTAGGTTCTATGTGGAATACGTCTGTAAGCCTATGCGTTATTAAACCAGGCATCATAAGCCAAGTATAGGCTTCATCTAAAGCCTTAGGTTCATTCTCCCTAAGCCAGATAAGCTTCAAAAGCGTATTGAAGGATATTATCTGATAGCCCGTTATCCTGTATATCTCCCAAGGATCCATAATCGATGGCAACCGCTCAGCGACCTGAATAGTCCTAGGGCATTGCCAACATATGGGCGGGTAGGTCAACTCACCATTCCTCTTGACTGGAGCACCATCGGCCCCCCAAGTGGTAACGACCACAGCATCAACTCTACCAACCTTGGACAGTACGCTTCTGAGAACTACGCGTATTCTACTCCACAATTCATCCATATCCCATACAAGCCATCCAGTCCCACCGGGTTGATGGGAAGGCTTATTCGGCACGGAAGACTGAGCTGTAAAAACACCGTTGGAATCTACGACGACAGCTCTAACGTTTGTTGAACCGCAGTCTACAACAACCACGTATTTACCAGTGTTCATGCAAAGAAAACTAATGTTGCTGAAAACTTAAGTTTTCAGATGTAAAACGATAGAGTAATAAGGATAGTAGATGGTTGTAAAAATCATGTTCTTAAGGCTTAAATCCAAAAAACGAATAGTAAGCTCTGGTGGTCGTTCTGAAGGTTGTAGATGCTCATGTCCACCCTCCGGCTGACGGAAATCTTAGGAAGTTTGTGGAAGCATGCGAGAAAGCCGGAATCGTGAAAAGCTTTATGTGCGGTCTTCCCGAGGGTTTTGGAAGAATGGGCAATGACGTCGTTGAGAAAGCGTTAAGAGAATATCCAGGTTTAGTCGAAGGATTTGGATACGTAGACTTGGGAAGAGAACCGGTTCAAATAGTAGACAACCTGTATGCTAGAGAATTCACCGGGCTCAAGTTTATAGGTCCTCCAAAGCCCTATGACGTAGATGAATACTTTCCATACTATGAGCGCGCAGAACAATACGGCATGATTACACTATTTCACACGGGCATAGTGGCTAGGAGTGAAACCGATAAGGCTAGAAGAGTTTCATCTAGAAATATGCGTCCAGTTTACTTGGAGACTATAGCTAGGAGCTTTCCAAACCTTAAGATAATCGGAGCCCACCTTGGCCATCCATGGTGTGAAGAAGCCGCAGTAGTATCGTTCCACAACCCAAACGTATACTTCGACGTTTCAGGTGGACATACGTTTTACATCGCATTAACCCTTAGAAACCGTCTATTCTTCGACGTTAAAACCTCTAAGCTCCTCTTCGGCTCAGATTCACAGCCAGAGGAGTTTCAAAAATACGTACACTTCTGGTTAATCGTTCTACCCCAGCTTGGAACAACTAGAGAGCAGATGGAGGAGATTTTCCATAGGAATGCTGAATCCCTCCTTAAGAGGTGAGACTTATGCTGGATTTCAAAATTGAAATGCCGAGGTTGAAGACGCCTATAGCGCTTATAGTAGACGACCCGGCGCCGTATGTAAACCACCTATACTACCTTAGAAGATTTCTAAACCCAAACTATCCAGAGTACTATGAGGAGTTTAAAACGATACCGAACGAATTCCTAGAGAGCTTCATAAAACTCGTAAAAGAGCAGAATGTCAAGGGTAAGTTTAGCGTTGTTCCAAATCCAGCAGGGCAAGGATACATAGACAGCGGAATCGAAGGATATCCTAAAGAGGGGGTAGAATGGTGGATTAAAAGAGTTAGAGAAAACGTAGCCCCCCTATTCGACATAACACCTGAAATGCTAACCCATACGAACGCCATAGACCTTAAAACGGGTAAACTCCTACCGATGCATGAGCAAACTTGGGCCAGCGGTCAAACAGTCGAAACCTTGACAGACTACATAGCTAAAGCCTTGGAAATTTTGAAAAACGTAGGCTTTGAAACAAACGGCGTAACATCCCCGGGAGCCTTTGGCATAGGTGTAGAGTCTAAGTATGCGAAGGCTGTTTTAAATGCCGTTAAGAGGGTTTACGGGTTTAAATTGGCATGGTATTTCCTCAAGGTCGACCCGAGGTCGCAGGTAGTCTATCCGAGGCTTGCCTACCTTGATAAATACGATGGAGATGCCGTGGTAAGCATTGTAAGCGGCAACGACGACGTAATATGGGAAACTATGAAGCCTGAAAATAGGAGGACGTGGTGTAGAGATAGAGCATTAGAGTATGCAGACTACTACATAACCAACGATGGTAGAGGGGGGAGGCTAGTAGAACTGTTAAACTCTGGAAGCTACGTAGTCTTCCATACGCATTGGAATAGTCTATGGTCTAACGGTGCCGAACACGGTTTAGAGGTTATGAGTGAAGTTCTTAGAAGATTGAATAGTCTACTTAAAGATAGAATAATATGGATGAAGCTTAGTGAAGTAGCATCGTACTACGCTGCTTCAAAGGCGCTGGATATACATGTAGATGGGAAAATGGGGTTTTTGAGAATCCTCATGGAGAATATGTTCCCATGTAGAGACTTAACGGTGAGTTTTAAAGTAGACTTTAAAGTTAGAAAGGTTCAACTGGCTAAAGGTCAATATAGAAGCGGATGGGATGAGGCAAAGGTTTCCGAAAACGTGGCAGAATTAGATGAATGCGAAGATGAGCTTCAGCCTAACGGCTGGATTAAGAGACAAGATAGAGTATACGTATGCTTCGACAACACCATTGGAAACGTGCTAGAGCTAACGGGAACGTCTACTTAAGGTTTATCGAAAACTCTCCACTCTTTATTACAACTGTAACTTCATCACCGATGTCAGGCTTAGACTCAAGCGAATCCCACTCTCTCTTAGTCAGCCAAAGCGTAAACCTAGGCGTTTTAACCATACCCTTCTGAGCGAAAGGCATACTTTGAATAACCTGCTGAATTATCGGAGCAACTTCTCTAACGATTCCAGATTCATCGGTTGAAGCTATTATCGGAGGAGGAATAGGCTTGTACTCTGAAAAATCCAATTTAACGCACTCACCTTCAACCGGATCCTGCGTAAGAACCTTACTCGTAAGAACAGCTTTAAAAACTATATCTGCTTTCATCAAAGACCCAGTAAATTTAAGCATAGACTCTGCTTTAAAGTCTTTGCTTTGACGAAGACTTTACTTTGTAACGCATCGTTAAACCTCAAGCCTCTTCAAGCTCCTTTAAAAGGCGAAGATTCAACTTCTGAGGGGTGATCGTTGGGAACCCCTAACTACGTGATACCGTTGGTCAGATTCTTGTAGAGGTAAAGAGCCTTGAAGGAGGTTTGAGCATTAAAACAATCCTTTACGTTAACGGAGCCAACAACCCCTACGGTATTTCTCAGACTGAAAACGCATATATCTTTCGATGTTACCGTAGACCGGCCGCGAAAGCGGGTAAAATTAAGCTATTAAAGTTATCATGGGTTATCAATGTGAAAGCGATGATTATAGGTAAACTTTTTAAGCTGTATGATGCTGTAACCGTTGATTTAGCCCTGTATGAAGCTTTAAATGCTATTTGGAAGGAGCATTGGAAAGATGGATAAGGATACAACCATAGAATTCATCACGATTTTCCAGAGAATTTTTAATGTAATAGATAAGATGTCGGTAGAAGGGTTGGAGGAGGAAGTGTTTGAAACCTCATGTAAATATGGGCTAACAATCTACGACGCTTCATATGTAACTGTTGCCGCCATGAAAAATGGCTGTATTCTAGTTACTGATGACGGGAAGCTTACAGGAAAGGCCAGCGGAGTATTAAAAGTGAAATCTAAGAGAAGGATTCACTCAACCATAGGTAGTCTACTACATGCAAAATTCATCATAGGAGTTGTCGTTTTTAGAAGAGGAATGCGTTAGCCTTCTTTAACGTGCCTGTTGTTGTGTCTGGAATGAGACTTGCTAGCTCTACTGTTGTAATTCCTACGATTATTGAGGGATGGACGTTAAGACTGCTCAGGGTCTTTTTAACTTCTTCGTTAAATTCCACTACAAGCAGCTTCTCATAATCTAGAATTTCACCTTCCACGATCATCTCTCTGACTATGGCTATCTCACCTTTAAGCTTATGCCCAGTAGCGCTTGTAAGCAATCTTTCCCTACCCGTATACATGACACCCAATGCTTCGGCCAAGCTTTTGTCAATAACTGTCATAGCGGCTCCAGTATCAACTAAAGCTTTACACTCCTCAGAGCTTTTGAAGCCTTTCAA
>CALKCG010000013.1 GCA_938082915.1 uncultured archaeon
CCCAAGTACCTCAGAAGTAAACGGTGTAGTAATTACCCCTGAACTCGCTAGACTCATTGGATATTTCATAGCCGATGGAAACTATGATGTTAAAGAGGATGAATTCTACAACTTAGTCTTCACATTTGATAAATCGTCAGAAACTTTGATAGGGGATGTTTGCTCAACAATTAAGGGATTAGGTTTCAATTACACAGTTTACGACCACTCTAAGTGGGGTGTGAGAGAAGTTCGGATAGTAGGATCTGGGAGGAAGTTATATGAGCTTCTACATGAGAAGCTCGGGATTAGGAAAGCTAAGGCGCCTGATAAGAGGCTTCCAGAATGGGTTTTAAATCTCCCGAGGGGACTGCTCGTTGAGGTTTTGAGGGGACTTATAGCCGGGAATGGAGGCATCCATGCTAGCAGGGAGAAAGGAAGTTTCATCCAGATATCCTCGACATCTAAAACACTCATAGAACAGCTTCAGCTAATATTCAGTCTCCTGGGTTTGAAGACTAGGGCGTACTTAGGGATACGCAGGGACTCCACCAGAGTTAAGAGGAGTGGCGAGGTCGTGAAGACCGAGTACGACGTGTGGACCATAGTAATCGAGGGCGAGGGGGAGGTTAAAGATGCTTTAAGACTCGGCCTCTCACCAACGGGTTTAGAGGTTGGGCTCGTCGAGGCTACTGAGGTTAGAAGTAGCTACTATCCCCTAAGGACTGAAGCAGATGTTATTAAAACGGTGGAAACCATACCTTACGATGGATACGTTTACGACATTTACTTAGATAGGGTTCACGTATTTTACGCTGGAAGCGGTGTACTAGTCCACAACTGTCAAGATTGGGATCTCAGATATTTCTTCTATTATGGTTTTATGCCCGACGGTATGGGCATTAAAACCTCCGTGGCTAGAGCTGCTCAGAGGGCTGAAGTCGCCGTTCTACATTCGGTTAAAGTTTTAGCAGCCGCTCAGACGAACTTCTCCGGTGGAGAGGGCTTCTACAACTATTTGGTCTTTCTCGCTCCATATGTACGCGGTTTAAGCTACGATAACGTCAAGCAACTCATGCAGATGATGTTCTACGAGCTAACTCAAATCTACGTAGCTAGAGGGGGGCAACCCGTTTTCTCAAACATTCAGATAACTCCCGGCGTTCCAAAACTGTGGGAGAACATTCCCATAGTTGCTAGGGGCAGGATTGGACCGGACAAATACGGCGACTACGAAGATGAAGTTAGAATGCTCTACAGAGCATTAAATGAAGTAGCGCTTCAAGGAGATTACTGGGGCAAACCCTTCAATTTCCCAAAGCTTGAAAACGGTATAGTACCTGAGCTTTTCAAGAGTGAATACGATGAAGAATGGCTTTTAGCGCATAAAGTCGTTGCAAAATTCGGCTCACCGTACTTCGATAACATGATACCCGAGTATAGGGGATACGGTAAGGGGGTTTCATGCTATCAATGTTGCGCGTATAACTTTGTCGACACACCTGACAGCGATCCTGAGTTCGAGGAGAAACTGTATTTCGTCGATGGTAAACACTTTAGCATGGGCTCGTGGCAAGTTGTTACTATAAATCTTCCACGAGCCGCTTATAAATCTAAAGGTGAGGATGATAAACTTTACGAGGAAGTTAAAAGGCTCATGGAGATCTGCATAGACGTATTTAAGACTAAGCATCAATGGATGAAGTTGATGATTGAAAACAATAGAATACCCTTTGCAACGCAGAGACCAAGAGACCCCATTACGGGTGGACGGGGACCACCGCCTGTGAATTTTGAAGAGTTGGTATGGACGATAGGAATAGTCGGAGTAAATGAAATGGTTCAATATCACACGGGGTACCAACTCCACGAATCTGATGAAGCCGTTAAAATAGCGATCAGGCTTATACTCGAGATGAAGAGTTATCTTAAAGAACTTGAGGGGAAAAGCGGCTTTAAGCTTGCATTAGCCCGTACGCCAGCTGAATCTTGCGCTCAAAGATTGGCTGTCTGTGATTTGATAGACCCAGAGTTTGGAGAAGCCGCTAGGAAGGTTGTTAAAGGCGATTTGGAGTCTGCCGAGAGGCTTTTAGCCATAGGTGAACGTGATGTACCTATTTACTACAGTAACGGTACTCACGTTTACGTAGGCGCTAGAATACCGCTGTTAGAGAGGATGAGGATAGAGAATAAGTTCTTCCCGATTTTAAACGGAGGAAACATGTTTCACATTTGGCTGGGGGAGGCGTCGTCAAATCCGGAGGCTCTTTACAGTTTTACTAAGCGTATCGCTACGCAGACTCAAATAGGATATTTTGCATACACTAAAGATTTAACGATATGTGAAGATTGTAATAGAGTTACGGGTGGATTAAACTCTTACTGTTTAGAATGCGGTTCAACTAGAGTTAGATGGTGGTCTAGAGTTACTGGATACTACCAAGAGGTTAAAGGATGGAATAGAGCTAAGAGGCATGAATTCTTCGAAAGGTACAGAGTTTCAATAACCTAGCTCTATTTCTATTTGGGGGTCCTCTTCTGTGATTATTAAAGGGTTTATCGATGTAAGCTTCGTAGACTGGGATGGACATGTTGTATCCGTCATTTGGACGCCAGGATGCAACTTTAGATGCCCATTCTGTTTTAATAAAACTTTGGTATTAAACCCGAATTCTCTGTCAGATGTTTCTGAAGAATACGTCCTAGATTTTCTTAGAAGAAATAGAAGGCTTTTAGATGGTTTATGTATAACTGGAGGAGAACCTACTCTTCAACCAGATTTAGACGTATTTTGTTTAAAAGTTAAGAAGCTTGGTTTAAAAGTTAAATTGGATTCCAACGGCTCAAATCCAGAAGTCCTTAAATACCTAATTTCAAGCGGTCTCGTAGACTTTATCGCTTTAGATATTAAAGCCCCTCTCAACTCGGAAAGCTATAGAAGAGCTATAGGTGTACAATCTGAGGGGTACGTTGAAAAGATTATGGAGAGTATACGTCTTCTAATGGATTCAAACATCGATTATGAATTCAGAACGACCATTGTACCAAATTTACACGGCGAATACGAGGTTGAACAGATTTGTAAAACCATAAAGGGAGCTAAGAGATACGTTTTGCAAGCTTACAACCCCAGAGAACCGATCGATCCAACATTTAAAGACATTAAACCCCCCAGCCAAAACTTTATGCTTCAATTAACCAAAATAGCTTCAAAATACGTAGAGAAAGTATCCGTTAGAGGATTGTCCTAAGGCAGTATTCTTTCTGGGTCTCTAGGTATTAACGTGACCTCCCTTATATTTTCTATTTTCAGGATTGTCGAAGTTAATCTTTCAAGTCCTGTTCCAGAACCTCCATGAGGCGGTATTCCACACTTGAAAAACTCTAAATAGAAGCTCAGATCTTCAGGGTTTAAACCTTTTTCAATACATTGGTCAACTAATTTACGGTATCTATGCTCCCTTTGACCTCCAGTTGTCACCTCTAAGCCATTCCATATAAGGTCGAAAGACCTAGTCCATTCAGGCTCTTCTTCGATTCTCATCGTGTAGAAGGGTCTAGGCTTCCAAGGGAATTCGCTTAGAAAGAACTGCTTATAGCCATATTCTCTTTCTACGATACTTGAAAGCTTTCTCTCACCCTCCGGGTTTAAGTCTTCCATATACTCTGGTTTAAACCCTTCAGTCTCCAATAGTCTGTAGGCTTCACGCATAGGTATTCTCGGTATTGGTGTTTTAATAAGCTCCACTTCTACGTTCAATATCTCAAGCTCTTCCTTACATTCCCTCGAGACAACCTGACAGACTGCGCTAATCATTTCTTCAACGATCGTCATGACGTCTTCATCGGTTTCTATGTAACTCATTTCGAAATCTAT
>CALKCG010000014.1 GCA_938082915.1 uncultured archaeon
CGAGCATGGGGTTAGAAAGTACGTATGTTGGACTACTGTAGGAGCACATAAGATTAAGTTAAATGTACATGCTAAGAACTTAGAAGTTGTAAAACTCTTCGGTCTAAAGGAATTCTATGAAAGCGAAGACGGCGTATATGAGTTGATTCTAACATCATCCCCCATATTTGTACTTCCAAAGCCTTGAGAAGGTTGAATTTATCTTCAATCGCCCTCATTCCATCAGTTGTTTTCGCTACCTCTTCTTATAAGAAGAGAGACCGTAAACCCAGTTAATGCAACCGCCATGATTGACACTATTGCCATATTGATGTCTATTTCTGAAAGTGAAGCTATAGTTGTTAATCCTACGAGTTCTCCCATATTCTGTGCTAATCCGTTCAGGCCTAAAGTAGAGGTTATGTTCGTTTTCCGAGCCTTTTGCGTGAGTAGTGTGTTTGTCGATAGTAGGGTTAAGCCAGATCCCAGAGTTATTGTTAAGGCTACGATTAGTAGATCGAGAAGGCTTCTTGCAAAAGGCACGTATACTGACCCTACTGTAGATAATATGAAGCCTGAAGAGGATAAAGGTATTAGATATCTGTTTTCAAGTAAAATTCCTGACGACGATTGACCTATAAAACATATTAAGAAACCTAGGGTTAAAATCATGCCGACGATTTGTGTTGTAAAGCCTCGTCTAATCATTACTAGAGGGATTAAGGTAAATCTAACACCTATGAGCACTGACGCTAATACCGTTAACAGAAATAGCAAGCAGATATCTTTCTGAAAAAATGTATTGAGATTAAGCTTATCTGCTTTTCCGAACTTTAGATGCACGTTTATGATCAATGGTGTTATTTGTAGAAGCGCTAGGGAAAACGTAATGAGGATTATGAACTGTTTACTCGGCTCATCCATTACGGCTATTAATAATGGAGCTGTTAAGTAGCCTAAGCCTCTAAAACTCATGTAAACGCCTACATAGCGTTCACCATCGTCTGTTAAATTGGATGCCACAGCCATAAGAGTAGGCGATATTGAAGAAGCTATTCCTTGAAAAATCCTAGATATTAGAAAATTTTGAAATTTGTCTTCAATAAAAGCAGTTAGTGAAATTATTTGGGAAATAATCGATAAAATTAGTGACATCTTCCATCCAAATTTATCCGATAGGAAACTTAAAATTGGTTTGAATATCAACTCAGCGACATCATATGATATTAAAAGAAACCAAGCATAATATACGGCTCTACCTATTGATAAAGCAGGGCATAATCCTTCGTTCGACGAACCGAGCCAAATAATCATCATAGTATAGTTGAGGGTGGCTATGAAAGTCTGAGTAAAACCAACTAAGTAAATCGTTGCAAAACCTTTAAACTGACGTTGAGAATTATAGTCTTTGAAGACTATGCAACGTGGTTTTAGTAAGCTACTTATAATCATGTTTCTAGCACTATCTTGTATGCTTACGTTTCTCACTATATATACGTATACGGCTAAAAATCCCAGCGAAGTCCTCAAAGACTTTAGGTTTAGAGGAGAGGCCAAAGCCATCGTAGCAATTGTCAGAGCTGAAAGGGGAAATGTATATGAAGCTTTAAGTAATGCCTTCCGTCTCCTCAATTTAGACACCTATATAAAACCCGGTTATAAGATTATGGTTAAACCCAACATCGTCGGAGCTCATGCTCCACCCGCAACAACCCATCCAGAAACTCTAGGGGCTTTAATAGACTTGCTTAAGTCTATGGGTTCTTCAGAAATCGTAGTAGCAGAGGGGAGCGGAGAAGGTAGTACACTGGAAAACTTTAGAATTTTAGGGCTCCTAGACGTGGCTTTAAACAGAGGGGTTGAAGTGGTAGACTTAAACGTTGGAGAATTAATCAATGTAAATGTTTCCGACGGTAGAGCGCTTCAAAACGTGACTTTGAATAAACAATTGTTTGAAGTCGATTTCTTCATTTCACTGGCATGTTTAAAGACCCATAGTGACGCCGTCGTAACGCTTGGTTTAAAAAACCTCATAGGAATTCCACCATCTTCAGTTTACGGTAGCCCAAAATGGAGGTTGCATGAAGCCGATAATAGGCTTGGAGGAACATACATGGCTGCGCCGATAACGGATCTAGCTACGATTAGACCGATA
The DNA here is from genome assembly GCA_938082915.1 of uncultured archaeon. Taxonomy (GTDB): domain Archaea; phylum Thermoproteota; class CALKCG01; order B24; family B24; genus DTBU01. The sequence continues at coordinate 2,135 of CALKCG010000014.1, forward strand.
AACCTCACAATAATAGATGGAATAGTTGCCATGGAGGGTTTAGGCCCGACGCAGGGAACACCAGTAAACATGGGTTTAATCATTGTCGGGAAAGATCCTGTAGCTACAGATTCGATAGCTGCACTTATAATGGGTTTTGATCCGAGGCTTATTCCAACGCTTAAAATGGCTACAGATAGGGGATTGGGTGTAAACGATCCAGTTTATATAGAGGTGCGCGGGGTTGGAATTGAAGAAGTATTCAGACCGTTCTCTACTGCAAGAACTGAACATCGGAGATTTCAGATAATGACTAGAGATGAGTATATATTATACGAATCTAGAATGACGTTTCTGATGGCTTCAGCAATTTCATGGGCTATAATATTAGTATTGGTTATATTACGAATTAAATCTAAAATGTAATGCCAAGCTTAGCAATAAGTATCGATAATCCCCTAAGGCTTTGCTTCTCCCGATAAAATCACATGATTAAGAACTAATTTATTGATTCATAAACCATTTACCCCATACGAGGGACCCCGTAGATTTTGGTAGATAAGCTTTTTATATTCAATTTCCATAGGGCTACTTAGAGCGGTTGGAGACTTAGAAGATGTGGGTGGTAATATTAAAGCACGGTGAAATCCATCCATTATCGCAAAGGAGGACTTCTCAGTACGTTTTACTGGCAATTTTACTGATTTCCTATTTCATACCACCGGAATTTAACGGACATATGTATTTACTTGCTCAAAGCGAGGAATTGTCTGAGATGAAGATGCGTAGGGGTATAAATATTGGAAATGCATTAGAAGCCCCTAGGGAGGGGGAGTGGGGTGTTTACATAAAAGATGAATATTTTAGTATAATAAAGGAGGCTGGATTTGACACCGTTAGAATTCCGATAAGATGGTCAGCTCATGCGGGTCAAAACCCACCTTACAAAATTAATGAAACCTTCTTCATAAGGGTTGACCATGTCGTAAATAAGGCTTTAGAACAAGATCTAATAGTCGTAATAAATATCCACCACTATGAGGAGATTATGCAAGACCCTGTGAAGCATAGGGAACGCTTCATTACTTTATGGAGGCAGATAGCTGAACACTATAAGGATTATCCTGAAAACTTGTATTTCGAATTGCTTAATGAGCCTAGTGGAGCATTGACGAGTGAAATATGGAATATGCTTCTCGCAGATACCATCAGAGTAATAAGGGAGACAAACCTTAGGAGGAAGATTATAGTAGGCCCAGTAGATTGGAATAGTGTTCATAGGCTTAAAGACTTAACGATACCTGAGGGCGATGAGAATATAGTAGTCACCTTCCACCTCTACACGCCTTTTGAGTTTACTCATCAAGGTGCTGAGTGGGTTAGTCCCTCTCCGCCCGTGGGAAGAAAATGGTTTGGAACGGAGGCTGAGAAGAAGCAAATTAGAGATGAGCTGGATATTGCAATTAAATGGTCTATGGAACATGGTAATATCACCCTCCTCCTTGGAGAATTTGGAGCGTATAGTAAAGCAGATATAGGTTCTAGAATTAGGTGGACGTATTTTATAGCTAGAGAGGCTGAAGAGAGGAATATTGCCTGGTGCTACTGGGAATTTTGCGCCGGTTTTGGAGTTTATGATCCGGTAAGAGGGAAGTGGAGAGAAGAGCTCTTAAATGCGTTAATTCCAAAAGCAGACATGTACTATGTCTCTGTAATTACTGATTATGGTGATGCCTTAGGATCCGGATGGTATTATAAAGGTACGTATGTCACTGTGAAATTAAGTAAACTGAGGACTGGTTTCCTAGTTTTAAATGTTTTCGACCATTTTGAAGGGCTTAAGCTTGGAGATAAAATTGTTGATGAAAGAACCGTCGAAGTGTATGTTGATGAGCATAGAGAAATACATGCGGTCTGGAGGAGAGATTACTCTCAACTGACACTACTGATAATCGGGGTACTTATTGCGATGGGAGTCATAATCGTCTTCCTTAAAAGATGGAAGATCTAAGTGTTTCCGCTGAGGAAAGTAGAACGATTTTACTGCTATAAAATGTTAACTATCCGACAGCGGTAAGGTTATACATCGGTGTATTTCTCCTTCTCCCAGTCTGTTATTCTTTTACACGTGTATTCTTCCCATTCTCTTAGTTTAAGGTTTAAGAGGTTTTCACCAGCTTCTCCTAATGCACTCCTTACAGTGGAGTCTATTTTAAACGCTTCTAAAGCGTCTTTAAGGGTTGACGGCAGCGTTGGTAGACTCTTGTACAGTCCTTCCTCATATATGTCTATTTCAATAGGCTCCGGAGACTCTAGGCTTCTCTCAACACCGTCAAGTCCAGCTACGAGTAGAGCCGTGAAGAGCAGGTATGGGTTTGCAGACGGGTCTGAAGCTCTATACTCTATTCTAGCTGAATTCCT
>CALKCG010000015.1 GCA_938082915.1 uncultured archaeon
ATATTTTTAAGCAAGTTTAAAATAAGTGAACATACACTGGTCAATGCTTACGATGGTTGAGAGAGCTCTTAGACTTGCATTTAAGATTTTCCAGCTTGAAGAGAAAGAAGGTGTGGGTTTAAAATCCGCTACTAGTAGAGCTAGGAATATTCTTTCTGAAGAAGATCGTCAGGTAATAGGATTATCTCACCGTTTAGTATTTGAAACTATAAAGTATAGATTGCCTATCGATTATATTCTTAGTGAATTTTACGGTGAATCTTTTAAAATGCTTTCAGAGTCAGCTAGATATGCCTCTCAAATTTTAGTGTATGAATTTAAATTAAATAATAGTCCCTCTATAAAGACTGACGTTTTCTTCAAAGCTTTAAATAATATCCTTAAAAAAGAAGAGTATGCTTCATGCATTCGCCTCTTCTCTTGGCTTGAAAGAACGTCTATAAATGAGCTTCTCCCAAAGGAAGACCCGGTGAAATACTTATCACTTTTCTATTCAAGTCCGGATTGGTTTGTAAAATACTCTATCAAAAATTTCGGTCTTATCAACGGTTTAAAACTTTTAAGGAGTTTAACCGTCCCCCCTCCAACGTATTTTAGAGTGAATACGCTTAAAGCTTCTGAAGATACTGTTTTAAGTCTACTGTCAAATGAAGGATTTGAATTTGAGAAAATTGAATACTTAAATTATGTTTTTAAGGTCACTAAGTCTGAAAAGCCCATAGTTGCATCTAAAGCCTATAAGTCGGGCTGGTTGTACGTTCAGGATTTATCGAGCTGTTTAGCAGTAGAAGCGTCTGAACCCAAACCTGGTTTTACAGTGTTAGATATATGTGCCGCGCCGGGGTCTAAGACAACACACCTCGCTCAATTGATGGAGAATAAAGGCAGTATAATCTCAATTGAGCTTTCAAAAAGTCGTGCTAAGACGTGGCTTAAAGAAACCTCTAAAATGGGCGTTTCAATCGCTCAGATGGTGTTGGCAGATGCATCTAGAACTTATCCGCTAAAACTCGAGGCGGACGTCATTCTCATAGATCCCCCCTGCTCTAACACCGGAGCGTTCCATAGAGATCCATCATTAAAGTGGAAGATTTATCCTGAGCATATTAAAAGGTTTTCTGAACTCCAATTATCTATGCTCCTATCCTCTACAGATTATGTTAAACCAAATGGGCGCATAATCTACGCTACATGCAGTATAATGGTTGAGGAAAATGAAATGGTTATTGAAAAATTTTTAAATTTGAATACCGATTTTGACGTTGAACAGGTAAATTGCGCTATCGGGGATCCTGGTTTAAGAGGTTTTAAAGAATGTAGAAGACTTTATCCACATAAACATATGTGTAACGGCTTTTTCATAGCTAAGCTTGTAAGGAGAAACAGTTAAATCTATCATACGCTTCAAACACTGCTGATCTATTATGGATAAAGTTAGAGTTGGTATAATAGGATGTGGAGGTATTGCTTCAAGTACGCACGCTCCGAACTATCTCAAACTGCAAGATGTGTCTCTAGTTGCCTGCGCCGATATAGATGTATCTAGAGCAAGGGACTTTGCAAAAAGGTTCAATATCCCAACCTACTATGAAGACTACCGAGATATGCTCGATAAGGAAAGCTTAGATGCTGTAAGTGTGTGCACACCCAATATAGCACATAAAGACCCGTCTATAGCGGCTATGAAAGCTGGAGCACACGTACTTGTTGAAAAACCTATGGCCGCTTCGTTAAAGGATGCCGTTGAAATGTGGGAGACTTCTAAGAAAACAAATCGCATACTTATAGTCGGTTTCCAGACGAGATTCAGCCCATCCATAGTATTGCTTAAGAATATCGTTGCATCCGGTGAACTCGGCTCCATATACTACGCTAGAGCTCTACATTTAAGACGTTGGGGCATTCCATCTAGTCCAACATTCATAGACGTGAAGTTATCTGGTGGAGGTGCTTTACTCGACATAGGATGTTATGCAGTAGATACCGCTATGTATGTTTTAGGTTTTCCAGAGCCTAAAACGGTCGTCGGCGTCACATACGCTAAATTTGGTAAAAATAGGAAATATGCTGAAATGGGCTGCTGGGGGTCTAAATGGAAGCCTGAAGATTTCCAAGTTGAAGATATGGCTGTAGGCTTCGTCAGGTTTGAAAATGAGCTTTCTATGATTGTGGAAACTAGTTGGGCGAGCTATATAAACAGTTCAGGAGTCTTTAACTTAGTACTATTAGGAGACGAAGGAGGTGCTCAGATGGATCCGCCTGAAATCTACAAGGGTTTAGAGCTCGAAGAATTGAGTAAACTGGCATACGGTCCGCTCAATTTAGCAGCTAAACCCATTGACCATCTTCCAAGCGTAGACATATACTATATGCGTATAGCAAATTTCATAGAGTCTGTAAAAATTAGAAAGCCTCTGTTCTCATCGGCCGATGAAGGTATAATTGTTCAAGCAATCTTAGATGCGATATATAAGTCTGCGAACTTAGGTAGGGAGGTTGAAGTTGAAAAACCATGGAAAAGCTAGGAGACCGCAATTCTAGTTTTTCCTCGTTAGTAGAGCTACTCTACTAGGTTTAAAGAAGTCTTTGACAGTATACCCTGTTTCATCAGCCAACTTCCCAGCGAACTCTAAAACATCTTCACAGCTTGGCATTGTAGTCTCCGGCAGTCTTCTTATGGATTCTCCCACTCTCATATAGGCCTTCGGCTCTATGTAGTCCGGCTCAGCCTTCTCTATGAGTTTTGCATATCCATATATATTATGCATATTATACCCTTTAACCAGAGTTATTCTTATCACTTTACGGCAGTTGAAACTCCTCATAAGCTCTAGGCTTTCCATTTGTGCCTTCCACCCATCTGATTTAATTGGTTTTTCAAGTCTATTGAACGTTTCTTCATCTGGTGCGCATACGCTTATGTATAGGTTTGTCGGTTCAACCCATAGTTTTTTAAGCCCCTCTGGATACGTGCCCTTAGTGACGAGGAAACTTTTCATCCCCCGCTTTTCAGCTAACTCTATAAACTCCGATAAATATGGATATAAAACGCTCTCACCTATGAGGCTTATGGCGATATTTGTAGGATTTTGTGCCTCCTCCCACTTACTCCGCTCAACTTTAATATTCCCTTTATAGCCAATTAGAAGGTTTCTCTGCGCTTCTATTAAGCCGTTAAGTAACCATTCAGGTCCATCAGGTTTAACGTCCATTTTAGCTCCAAGAAATATTCTGAAGCTTCTCCAACAGTATAGGCATCTATTAAGACACCAGAATAACGCTAAACTGCACTGGAGACATCTATGACTTTCAATCCCATACCACTTCTGCTTATAACAGTACCTACCTTGTGTAAGGCTTTTCCTAGTCCATTCACATATTTTAACACCGCTATGGTTTCCAACAATCCTATAACCCTGCTTCAAGAGAATGTGCTTGAATGATTCTAAAGCATTTTCTAGGCTCATCATTAAGCCACTATGTCTTGCTGTATCGATCTTTAATAAATAAAGTTATTTCTAATAGAACCCTGTTTTCATTCGCCTCTTACCGATGACTTATAAGCAGTAGTCGTTGAAGGATATTTCCCATAACTATGGAATTGAAAGTTTTAAGAATGAGCGCAGCTATAGCGGGTAAGCCTTCCGAAGTCTTGTGGTGGAAGACTATAAATTCATATCTCTCCCTATAATAGTATCTACGTGGTGTGTATTTGTGAGTGAGTTGACGGAAATTTTTCTAAAGCTTGAGAGCATACTGTCTGAGAAGGACTCCGTCCGTGATTCCATTCAGGAGAACGTTAAAAGTATTATGAGACTCTCCAAAACGGTTTTAGGGTTGATTCATAGAGGACTTCTTGAAAGAGCGAAGTTAGAGGCTGATAAGTTTTCAGGTCTTCTTGAAACCTTGGAAAAGCTTAGGGGTCTTCATGAGGAGTTCCGATTTTCAAATCTAATAGCGGACGCCTATCAAGAGTATTGTGAGGCTAAGGTCCTTCTAACGTATATTTGCGAAAATAGGATACCGGACTGGGAGGAGCTTCGCTCTCCGCCAGCACCATATCTTCTAGGTCTACTGGATCTGGTGGGTGAGCTTAGACGTTTAACTTTAGAGTGCATTCGACATGGTGATATAAGTACTGCTGAGCGTTTTCTGAAGGTTATGGATGATATATGTTATGAATCCATGAAAATAGACTCTCCATATGCATCATCCGCCGGATTGAGGCGTAAGCTCGACGTAGCTAGGAGAATAACAGAGGCTACGCGAGGCGATCTTGTGTTTGAAATTAGGAGAACTAAGCTAGAGCAGGTGTTGAGAAATTTGGAGGAAGCTATTCGAAAACGTGAAGCCTCTTAGTGTCATTGGCCGCTAAATGTGCTAGTCTAAGAGGTTCAGGCATTCTATAGTATCCTAGGGATCTAATAGAGACCTCCAGCGCGGTTTCTAAAGATATGAAGCTTCCAGGGGACACACATATTGGTTTAGCACGGTTTCTCGGTCTGAGACAGTAGCCTACAACCTCTCCATTTAACAGTATAGGCTTATGCTCTAAAGGAGCCTTAGGGACTTCACACGTACAACCCGCCAGTAACCTTCTCGATACTCCAATAGAAGGTCTGCCTGATAATACTCCAACATATGTGGCTAATCCACATTTAAAAGGGTGCGCTATACCATGCCCCTCAACCATAAGTACTTGAAATTCTTCTCTAATGTTTCTCAATGCTCTAAGTATTAACGGACCTTCTCTGAAGCAGAGAAGGCTTGGTATGTAGGGTATTGCCGCCTTATCCCTATAAGTAATCTTCTCGATTACTCTAAAATCTGGAAGCTTTAACACGACCACTGCAGCATACGCGTTTAAACCGTTGTATGCAACGTCTACACCAGCAATCTTGCAGATGGGTTTTTCAAAACGGTCTTCTATGATAGCTTTTAATGCTATAGTCTTCTGAACTTTCCTAAGTCTTTCAATGAGCTCCTCATCAAACTCAACCACTAAACATTCACCTTAACTTCAACTGAAATTCTATCCCCATTCTTAAGATTAAACCGTTTCCTAAGGTTTTCAGGAGCTATAAGTTCAACTACATCGAGTCCATAGTGCGTCCTCTCTGGCATTACTATAGCACCGTTTACTTCACTACCTATTAAAGCTGGATAGCACTTTACAGCACCATAGACTCTGCCGTTTTTAATAAACTTCTCTATTTTTATACTGGGTAATCCCCTTATAGTGAACAGCGTTTTCAAGTCATTTAGGTCGACGATTTTAAGGTTTAAAGTACCAGGATACGGTTTAAACTTCAAAGCTTCTTCGAATTTATCCATGTATACTTTCACGTAGTGTTCTCCATCTCCAAATCCACTTAACACTACACCTGAAAATCTGAACTTTCTATGCTCTTCGAAGACTGGTATAAGCTTCTCATAGGTAAACCTTAAAATGTTCAAACAATTATCCGTTAATCTAATAGCGATACTCCTCCCCACTCTCTTCTTCTCGATAAACTCATTAAGATTCAATTCCTTTAAAACTCTTGAAACGGTCTGCTGTGGAAGTCCAACTTCTGAGGCTAAATTCGTAGTAGACACGTACACCCAACCTCTCCAAGCACCCAACTCTATAAGTTTCAAAATGAGCGGTATATTCCTCCAGAGGATTTTCTCCTCTTTCAAATCCCTCTCTCCATAAAGTATTCAACTATACGTTGCTTGATAATGGAAGAACTGTTAGGCGTGTAATCTTCAAACTTATTCATTTTAACAATTTCCACTTTAATCCCAAGTCGTCTAACTGCTTCCTCCAACATTTTCCTCAAATACTCTTGATCGTAGCCTAAGACAACAATATCCGGTTTAACTGTAGCTAAAACCTTCTCAATAGATGGGGGTTTAAACCCCAATATGGCTTCGTCGACTGGTTTAAGGTTTTCAACTATGAATTTCCTAGCCTCCTCGGGAATGATGGGTGATTTTCCTCGCGTCTTTTTTACAGTTTCATCTCTGGCTATTAAGACAACGAGCTTTCCCCCTTCACCAGTCAGTGATTTAGCGCGTTTAAGAAGCTCTATATGTCCTGGGTGGATTACGTCGAAGACCCCTCCAACAAGAACAGTTCTACCCATTAATATTCCCCCTCCCATTTAAAGTCTACGAGTTTTAGAAGACGTAATCCCTCCAGTATGCCCTCACAATAAGCGATTGCTATGAGACTACTAACTAAATCGCCTTTACGTCTAAACGCTATAGAATCGTTGTAATAGTTTCTAGCCCATTCCAATGCCAGGTTAAGCTTTTCAATAGGCATTTCCCTAACTTCTTCTAAAGTCTTCATCTCCCTAAAAACGTTTTTAACACCGAGTATGTACTTATCCAGTATATCGACTTCTATAAAACCTCTAAAACGTGGAATATTCCCAACAAGACTTCTCCTAACGCTGGCCAGCTTTACGAGAGCTTCAGCCTCAAGAAAATGAAGAGCTCCTGGGACAATTATACAGTGGGGTGGTTCACCGAAATCCTCATATATCAGTTCATCCATCCTTCCGCCTTTAACCTTAGCGTTGTCATAGCCCAGTCTAGCCAATCCAACTACAAGCCTATCTTCCGTAAAAATCCCCATTTGCTTCACATCTTCAACTTCTCTAAGCAACCTTAATCCCTCGTTAATAGTCATAGCTTTATTCTCATGAGCCCTGTAGTCTAATAGAAGAAGAGTATGTAATCCACGTGTAAGATTGTAGAACGTTGTCTCATAAGGCTTAGTTGAAACCATACCTCCATCTGGAAAACATACAGTCGCAGTCTCGCCAAACTTATAGATCTGTAGCCCACAGGCTCCGGCAGCACTTGTGACGATAGAGGATGAACCTATAACTCTGGTTTTTATTCCACGTTTTTCAGCTTCAAGTCTTAAAGCTATGTGTGTTGTAGCGGTAAATGGGTCGCCTGGAGTTAACAAAACGATTTTAGACTCGGTAGCCCTGTCTAAGACAACTTTCCCCTCCAAGTTTTCAAGGTCTTCCCTAGAAACTTTTTTAAAGGATCTGCCTGAAACCTCTTCAAGTCTTCTTAAGATATGTTCAGGCGTATAATTGGTATATGTTTCAACGTATACTTCGTCGGCATTTCTAACTGCTTCAAGACCTTTCAAAGTTAATCCATCTTCTCCTAAACCAAAACCTACGAATATCAGTTCACCAATCTTCATCTGGAAATATGTCTTCTATACTTCCTTTAATTCCTGACTCTGTATTTTCGTAGAGTTTCTACGATTTTTCGAAGTCCTCTTAAAACCTTATCACTTTAAACAACTATGATTGCTTTGATGCATATGAGAAAGGTTAAGGTTGGGGTCGTAGGTTTGGGTATAATGGGTAGAGTGCATACAAGAGCCTATAAGAGCCATCCGAACGCTGAAGTCGTAGCAGTCTGCGATATAGATGAAAATAAAGCCAAATCTTTCGCTAGAGAATTCTCAATCGCAAAAGTTTACACAGATTTTAGAGAGATGGCTGAAGACCCTAAACTTGAAGCGGTTTCAGTGACAACACCGGATTTTCTGCATAAGGAGCCTGTTGTCGCCTTTGCGAAGGCTGGTAAAGACGTTTTATGCGAGAAGCCTTTAGCCACTTCAACATCTGATGCTGAGGAAATGGTTAAAACTGCAAGAAACGCGGGTATTAAACTCATGGTTGCATTCCACAATAGATGGAGTCCTCCATACGCTATTCTAAAGTCTAGAGCGGATTCGGGTGAATTGGGCTTCCCCCTATATGCATATATGCGTCTTTGCGATACCATATACGTTCCAACGAGAATGATAAACTGGTCTTCCAAAACGTCTGTCATATGGTTCTTAGGAAGCCATGTAGTAGACCTCGTAAGATGGATTTTTGAAAGGGAGGCAGAGAAAGTCTACTGTGTTAAGAGAGACTACGTTCTTAAGAGTATGAATGTAGAGACTGAAGACTTCTTCCACTATATAGTTGAATTTCAAGATGGCGCTGTAGCTTTGTTTGAAAATAGTTGGGTTCTCCCGGAGACGCTTCCATCAGTAGTGGATTTTGCAAGTAAGTTCGTCTTCACCAAGGGCTGTGTCTACATAGATACTCATCAAAGTCAAGCTATGCGGGTATATACTTCCATGAAAGCTGAGAATCCAGACCTATTCGGTGGACCACTTGAAATACATAGACACCTGACGGGCTTCAATGTGAGGACAGTATGGCATTTCGTCGAATGCCTTGTTGGAAATAGAACGCCGTTATCTACGGGTGAAGATGGATTAGCTGTAACGAGGATAATCGAAGCCGCTTTGAAGTCGGCCGCTGAAGGTAGACCTGTGAAGATTTAAACGTCGGAAACATTTGCATTTTTAACTCTATACAGTGTGAAGAAGCCTATAGTGCCACTCAACCTCACAGCCAATTCTCTCCTAAGTATTTTCACGTAGTCTGAACCGCAATTTATTACCATGATGAACTCTACTGCATCTAAATCCGGCCGATTTGGGAAGAGTTTATCAATACTATGCTTTACAATCTGACCGTTTTCAATACTATTCAGTAAACTGGAAACCTTATCCCAATCTCTGATAGGTGTGCAGACTCTCAATAGATAGAGCATTTTTCCCTACTTTCATGTTCTAAAGTCTTAACAAGGGCTTTTATACTTTCCGTTGTGTCATCTGATTTACTCTATGAAATTGTATGTAGGCATTCCTCTAAGCATATATTTGAAATAGATTTTTAGGGTTCTCTTAGCGGTTGCTAAATAGTTAAGTGTAGAACGGATAGTGATGAAATGTTAACTATCTGACAACGGTAGGTCTCATAGTAAGGCATATATCGAAGGACTTCATTTAAAGAGTTGGAATAACTCTCGATCCACTTTTTTATCAACGTATCTTAGGTCTTTTAATGAAGAGACCTACGTACGAGTATATTAGGTGAATGATTAAAGAAACTATGAGCATATGCACTCCATAACCCATGGTTATATCAAACGCTTTGAAAACACTGTTTTCTGCTACGTTGAAAATCGCCAGAACTATTAGGCAATTTATAAAAGCAGCAATCCAGCATAATCTAGGTTTTATGAAAACTATAGACAATTGGAAAACTAAACTTGTTAATGTAACGATTGTCACCCATGGGTTTAATCCAACGATCAAACCATATCTTTCTAAGAGATCCCATATCGTGAGCTCAGTTCTTCCAACAATTATAATATGCGGGCTTAAAAATCCTAAGAATGTCAAAACCCATCCAATCCCAACTACAGCTCTACTTAGAATAGTTTTCTTAGAGATTCCTTTAATCCGTTGCCTATAGATTAAACTCAAGCAGGCAACTGTTACTATTAAAGTCGGCAGATATGGTGGATTTAGCCTTATTTCGTACACTGGGCTTGTAGATAGTTGCACTCCTTTAGATTCTAAAGCAACGTAGAAGAATACTTTGCAAGGTATTACAGGTTCTATTTCAGCAATCAATCTGCCGTTTACAAGCTTCATGGGTTTCCTAACCCAGAGGCTGCCTGGAATACTGCTCCTCCAAACAACAGTCAAACTATAGCCTTCAATGGGTTCGCTTTCGACTTCTACAGTCCATAGTTTAACTTTATAGTTCATTCTAGGGCTTGAAATTCTAATGCCATCCTTGAACACGCCGTTCAACCACAGAACCGCCGCAGTTATCCAACCTGGATATGCCTTTGAATGGCTCCAATTCGGAGCCAAATTCATAACTTTACCTTGATAAGGTATCGCTGTGAAAGTGTCGTTTATGGAGTGTAATGTGAAGAATTCATCATTTGTAGACACCAGCATGAGCACCGGCTTATCTATCCTAGATGCGTAGAAATACACATCGAAATAGCTAATCATGGAATCTGCAAGTTTGGACTTTACGTCGAAGGTTTTCGGAACCATATAGTTCGCCAAACTACCGGACATTATTAAATCTCTATAGTTTCCAGATGCCACTACAGGTATGGCTGCTTTAACCCTTGGATCCACAGCCGTAACTATGTATGTCTCCACCCCTCCCATAGAGGCGCCAGCTACTGCGATACGTTCCTTATCTACACCTTCCATAGACGCTAGAAGTGTTACTGCTCTTATGGCGGACCATGCTGCATGATAGTAGTAGGCCCCCTCAGGCCCATCAGATATATTAACTATATTGCTGGCTTTACACGCGGGTTCTCTAGAAGATTCACCGCATCCTGGAGCGTCAATACCCATGACGATATAGCCTTTTGAAGCGATGTAAACGGCGAAGCTTAGAAGATCCATGGAGGAACCATTAGTTCCATGAAGCATTACAATCGCCGGTAGAGGCTCGGTTTGATTCGCTGGTCGAACCATAAACCCGTTTATTCTGACGTCCTGAGCGCCGTAGTGCTCACTCGTATATTCTAACCACCGAATACTGACACTGTAATTATCTCCAACTCTATGCTCGTTTCCCTTGAATTCTACGTTTAAAGGTTCTTCGAAAGCTCTTGTTAAATTCCAGAAATCTATGCTCGAATCCGTTGGAGGGTTGGCAAACCTTCTAGGCGTTTGAATTGTAAGTCCAGTTATCAGCAAAACTAAGGCTATTGAAAATCCTACTGCGAGTAGCATCTTTAGGAAGTCAACTGTCTCTATCATTCTTACATGGCTTTGTTTGTTTAAATCGCATCTCTTCCTCATGGAAGATGCCTCAGATACCCCAGGTTAAACTCATCCATTTAACTGATCGTTCTTAGGTGACTTTCGTCATCGGCATTTTAAAACTTACTTTTCGTAATAGTTAAAGATTATTCTCGCCTGTTGTAAGTTCGCTCGCCATTATTGTCAAAACCAAACAGTGCCTTTAACTTCAACATCTAATACGTTCCTGAGCAATCCTAGCATCTGATTCGCCTCTTATAGGAAGAGGCTTACGACAATTTTCCATAAAATGTATGAAAACCCTTAAAAACCTGGTAAGTCTTAAGGTTAGGGGTGCATCTGCATGGGGAGTTAAAGCTTTGGACTGTATTGAAGAATTTAACGTCTCTTGTCAAAGAGGAAGGGCTAAAAAGATTTAAAGAATCACTCATAGCTTACTCGACGGGCTTAGGTGGACTTGTAGCTGGATTGATAGTTTTCCTTCAATTGGAGTCCTTCCTAAGTGAGCCTTGGATCGTAATGTTATACCCCATCATGATAACTCTTAGGGGAAATATATGTGGGATTTTCTCAGCTAGATTGTCTATAGGTTTAAACTTAGGTTCTATCAGACCATCTTTCAGAAGAAACACCCCACTCTTCATGATACTTATTTCAGCTATAAGCTCCACTTCTTTTCTCTTGAGCTTTCTCTCAGGATTGATCGTTTTCATTACGCAAATGATCGTTGTAGGATTTAAATCCGAGCTCTTAGGTGTTATACTTTTAACCGCTTTAGGTGTTCAGACGATTTCGATATCTATCGCCATACCCATCACTTGTAGTCTGGGTTTTGCAAGTTTTAAACGTAACATGGATCCAGACGTCATCCTCTACCCGATAATGTCTACTGTTACAGACATCATAGAATCCCTCATCTACATTGTCGCCGTCATTATAGTGAAAAGTCCAACTGGGTTCATTGCTCTGCTCTCTATGTGCATACTATGCTTCTTAGTCGTTCTCTACTTCATAAAGAAATATGGGAGGGGGGAAGGATTCATAGCTTCCATAAAGCAGGCTTTAGCTTCTCTGCTCCTCTGCTTATCCATCGGTTGGCTTTCAGGTTTAGCTTTATCGAGCGTTAGATCCAAATTAGAAACATACCCCAGTATTATGATCGTCTATCCGGCAATCATAGATACGCTCGGTGACTTCGGTGCTTCCATAAGCTCCACTCTCACGACAAGACTTTTAGAGGGATCTATCAATCCTGAGCTTCCTCTAAACCTCTTAGAACTTTACGAGACCATTCAAATATGGATTTCAACTCTAATATATTTCATAGTTTACGCCTGTATAGCTTTTGCAAATGGCTTTCAAGGTGTCCATGCAATAATACTATGTTTCATAGTATCTTCCCCAATAGTCTTATTAGTTTGCAGAATATCTGCCATAGGAATATTCAAAAGAAATTTAGACCCAGATAACTTTGTAATACCGCTTGAAACAACATTTAATGATTTCCTAGGCACAGTCCTCCTAAGCTTTTTCCTAGGAATCATTTAACATTACTCTATGTCCTCAGCCTCTTCTTCAGCCTCCTCTAATATTTCTATGCCTTCTCTATAGCCCGATAAAAGTACTAAATCACCCTTTTCCAATTGAATGTTCTCATCGGGATCGTATAGCCAAACGTCCTTACGTCTAACAGCTATAGCCCTAACACCTATCCTATCGTCGAGTGATAAGTCACCTATACGTTTCCCTAAAAATACAGAATCTTCATCTACTCTAACGATTAAGACCTGCTCATTTACCTCCTCTTCAGCGAGCTCTAAAACTGGATGCGTCTCTCCCTCTCTTAAAACAGTAAACGCTAGGTCTTTAGCGAAATCGCTAATCCTCTCTATAGATTCTATGAGGAGCATAACCGCTATAGCCGTTTCAGTTCCAATACTTTCTCCCTCTTCAATTAGAAGCTTTTGTAGTTCAGACCTAAGCATATCAACCTCCTCCTCAAACTTTAAAACACCTTTAGCTATAGACTTCGACTCGTATAGAATGCTTGAGTACGCCAAATATAATGCGATTTCGCTTTTATCTTTAATCTCCCTAAGTTTTTCACTAATTTCTTGATATATATGCAAATTATGCTCCTCCCACATAAGTTTTTAAACAAGTTAGAGCGTCTGTTGTGCCTCTAACAATTAATACGTCACCCGCCTTCAGCTCAAATTCATCGCTTGGATTCATCGTCCATCTGCCGCTCCTCTTAACACCTATGACGTCGAATCCTACACCACTTGTTATCAAGGCATTTTTAATGGTCAATCCTTCAAGACGGCTTCCCTCCATGATTTGAATCACACCAACGCTTTCATCTGTTTTCATAAATCCCTCTTTAATTTTTGGGTGGATCTTCATCTTCCTTAGAACGATTTCAGCGATTTCAACAGCTTCATAAGCTACCATGGCGGCTGTGTCTGCGATCTTAAAAACCGATACCGCTTTTTCAGCACTGGTAAGGTTTCTAACGGCGAGGCTCATATGGATAATAATCGACTTTCTCAAATCACTTATACTCTGCTCTAAATCTAAAACCTGTCTTGCGATTTCCTCATCATCATGTATTATTGAAGCGTAAGCTAAATCCAACATTAGACTTGAAAGATTTATAAGATCTTTCAGCGAATCTTTAACACTCCTCGGTCGAGGGGCCTCCTCTAATTGCCTCAATTTATGTTCCATATGTTCCAATTATAGTAATTATACTAGTTAATCCAGATATTA
>CALKCG010000016.1 GCA_938082915.1 uncultured archaeon
TTTAAACTTAGAATTTAAAAGACTCAGCATTAAGAAGTGTATTAAAGTCTTAGAGTCTACAGGAGGAACGACTAAGATTTCACAAGCTAGCTTTAAATACCCGTTTAGAACTTCCAATAGTTGGATGGTTAGTTTAACAAATATCGGTCTAATCGTAATTCTAATTGGAGTTGCTTTGATCTTCGTAGGCTTCCTACTGGAGTTTCTAAAATCTCTGAAGGTATCCAAAGTGAAGACTGGTGGGGCTGTTTTAATAGGACCGTTTCCCATAATATTTGGAGATAGAGACCTTGTGAAGTATTCAATGGTGCTTCTAGTCATAATGATCATTCTAACAGTAGTTTTACTTATCGCATCAGGTGTATTCATATGACGGTTAAATGTGAGGGTTGCGGTGTTCGCAATGCTAAGTACGTATGTCAAAATTGTGGATCTAAAGTATGTCCATCGTGTTTTAATCCGCATCTAGAGTTCTGTATAAAATGCGCAGGAAGCAGTTATTCTGAGGCGGGGTTAGAATATGGTATTGGTTTTAAGATTATGATATTAGGCTTCGCTCTAGCTTTTCTAGGCATACTCATCACGATCATACTGGCCATTTTGACCGGAGTGGGCGATTTGAGTTTTGTAATTCTACTCCTTCCAATACCGATTGGTGTTGTAGCAGGACCTTATGGTGGTATCCTACTAATTCTTGCCTTAATTTTGACGGTTATCTTTATGGCAATCTTAATATTGATTAGTAGGAAACGTTTAAAATCATTCATTTCGAAGGAAATGCCAGAAGGTGTTTAAATGGCTGAGAAGAGTTTGCTTAAAGAGTGGTTGGCAAGGAGGAGACGCAATAGAAGTATTGAGCTTGCCTATAAGCAGATGAGGGGCTCCGTCGAGACCGTCGTAGAGCTTAGAAGGTGTTTAACTGCCATTATGGATGAGGATTTTTCAGAAGCCGAGAAAAGTATCGGAAGACTTTTCCTAATGGAGGTGGATGTAGATGAGCTTAGGAGGAAAGTTCTTATTGAACTGGCTAAGGAGGAATCTTCTAAATTTAGAGAAGACTTTGTGCATTTAGTTCAGAGATTGGATGTAATGGCTGACCACATTAAGGATTCAGCTAGAAGCCTCTTAGTTCTCTTGAGGGGGAGGAAGATCATACCTAAGGCGGTCTGGGCAAGCTACCTTAACCTTGTAGATAACATTGTCTTGTGTACTAGAACTCTCCTAAGGGCAATTGAAGAATTAACAGGTAAAAGTGAAGAAGTCATGCGTTATGTTGTTGAAGTCGACAGACTTGAAAACGTCATAGATGAGCAGTACGTATCGATCATGGAGATGCTTGTGAAAGCCGAGGAAATTAAACCCGGTATTCTTATGATGTTGAAGAGTCTCTTAGAATTTTTAGAGAAGGCTGCTGACACATGTGCTGGGACGGCTGATTACATTAGGGTCCTTTTAGGTTAAAGGTGTGAAGATTTATCAGGGGAAATAGTCTACTTATAATGTTGAAGATGGTTTGACAAGTTTAAGGTTCTATCTTTTAGATGTTGATAGCCGTTTTAAGGAAGGGGAGACTGAAGTTAGACTTTGGGGTTTGACTGATGATGGGAGACTAGTTGTTCTATTTGATAGAACGCTGAAGCCGTACTTCTACGCTATCGCTGAGGATGTTGAAGCATTGGAAAGGCATTTGAAGTCCATTAAAAACATTGAAGGGTTTGAATTGAAAGATGCTAGGATTTTCGGTAAAAACGTTAAAGCGTTTAAAATCTACGTTTCAAACCCAGATAAGGTTGATTCTGTAGCCGAAGTTGTCTCGAGGCTTGAAGGCTGCGGAGGAGTATGTGATAGTGATTTAAGACATACTCAGCGCTATTTCCTAGATTATGATGTTCAACCATGTGGATGGCATGTAGTTGAAGTAGAGCCTACGGATAAGGAGAATATTAAAGTCGATGAAGCATACAGAGTGTTGAAGCCGCCTACCGCTATTGAATCTCAGAAGAGTGTAGCTTTCCGAGTTTTAGCTTTCTACATGGTTCCACTGCCTTCTAAAGGCTCACCTAAACCTGAGAGAAATAGAATTGCATGTTTAGCTGTTAGAACAAGCGAAGGCTATGCAGATGTTTTAAACTCGGAGAAAATCGGTGAAAAAGCCTTAATAGAGAAGTTTATTGAAATAATCGATAGGTTCAACCCAGACATAATAGTAGGCTATGGTATAAATGCGAGGGATTGGGAGTATTTAACTAAGAGAGCTGAAATTAATGGCTTAAAACTTAGTGTAGGTAGAGATAGATCCGAGCCCCACAGGAGCCTTTACGGCCACATTTCAGTAGCCGGTAGGATAGCTTTAGACCTTTACGATTACGCTGAGGATATAGCAGATATAAAGATTAAAACCTTGGAAAATCTAGCTGCTTATTTAGACGTCAAAGTGGAAAATGAGCCTATGGAAGAATTAGATGCATCAAAACTGTGGTCGTCAGTAGAGGGGAGGCAAAGAATACTAGATTACGCGTCGGATAGATGTAGAGTTATTATGGAGAGCTTTAAGAAGTTTATAGATTATGGCTGTCAACTTTCAAACTTAGTTTGCATACCACTGGATCACGTGTGTACGGCAGCCGTGGGATTTAGAGTTGAATCGTATCTTATGAAGTGTAGTAGAAGGTTCGGAGAATTAATACCTAGACGCGTTGAAAAACCATACCAGCCTTATGCTGGGGCAATCGTTTTAGAGCCGAAGCCGGGCCTACATGAGAATATAGCGGTTCTAGACTTTAGATCCATGTATCCCAGTATAATGATGAAGTTCAATATATCTCCGGATACCTATGTAGAGCCTGAAGTCGAAGTGAGGCTTGAAGATGTTTTCATTGCTCCAGAAGTTGGACATAGGTTTCTTAAAAAACCTGACGGTTTCTACAGAGATGCTTTAAAGAGACTACTGGAAACCAGAGCAGAAATCAATAGAAAACTTAAGACATTAAGCTCGGGTTCAGCTGAGTATAGGATTTTAGACGCTAGACAGAAGGCTATAAAAGTCATTACAAATGCTATGTATGGTTATGCTGGCTGGATAGGTGCAAGGTGGTATAGGAGACCTATAGCGGAATCCACCACAGCTTGGGGCAGGGAAATCCTTATGGAGACCGTTAAGTACGCCATGGAGATTGGTCTTCCCATAATCTATGGCGATACTGATTCGATATTCGTTAAGTACGACCGGGAGAAGGTCGAGAAACTTGTAAACTATGTCTCTGAAAAACTGGGGTTGGAGATAAAGCCTGAAATAGTCTATAAACGGATAATTTTCACGGAAGCTAAGAAGAGGTATGCTGGTCTGCTTACAGATGGCAGGATAGATATAACTGGTTTAGAGGCTGTAAGAGGAGATTGGCCTGAAGTTGCTAAGAGAGCCCAACGGGAAGTTGTCAGAATTATCCTCGAAACAGGATCTGCAAAGCAAGCCCTTGAAGAAGCTAGAAAAATGCTAGATAGAGTTGAAGCGGGTAAAGTCCCCATAGCGGAACTCATAATATGGAAGACTTTAACGAAGACGGCAGAAGATTACAAAGTAAAAACTGCTCATTTGAAAGCTGCTCAAAAACTTGCAGATATGGGCTGGGATATAGGGCCTGGGGATAAAGTAGGAATCATTGTAGTTAAAGGTACGGGTAGACTTTACGATAGAGTTGAACCATATCAATTCGTTAAACCGGAGGATGTAGACTACGGATACTATATCGAGAATCAGATAATACCAGCTATACTTAGAATCCTCAGCGTCTTTGGATACGGAGAGGGAGATCTAAAGACGTCTGGGAAACCCTTAGAGAAGAAGGGACAGAGAACGCTTTTCTAGCAGACTTATAACGTAGTGGAATACTAAGGCTTTTATAATTGTAATTTTTAGAGGGTTCAAAATAACATAGTGAGAATGGGGATCAAACCATACATCATCAACTCTCAGAGCAAATCGAGGTTTAGTTTAAAATGGAATCCATTTAGCTTCAACTTTAAACATTTCATCAACCATTCTCTCGATTTCTCTAGGTGTTAAAACGGCTGATGTTAGTGGGTCGAACATTATTGCTTGTAAAGCTGCATTCCTATCCTTTTCTAAGGCGGCTTTAACAGCCAGCTCTTGAACATTTATGTTTGTTCTATTTAAGGCGGCGCATTGAGGTGGTAAGTCCCCTACATGACATGGATGTATACCGCCTTCGTCAACTAAACATGGGACTTCAACGCAACAACCATTTGGAAGATTTGTTATCAACCATTTATTTTCAACATTGCCG
>CALKCG010000017.1 GCA_938082915.1 uncultured archaeon
CAACTATGTCGATTGCAACTACTTTAGCGTTGCAAATTGCCCATAAAATGTCAAGTAGTTGGGTTAACGTTAACCCCTCGGGCTCTGGATTTCCAACCCCTGGCGCCTGAGACGGATCTAGAACGTCTAAATCTATGGTTATATAAAGTCTTTCAGCGTTTCGAGCCCACCTTTCAACCTCTTCTAAGACACGATCTAACCTTCTACTAACATCTAAACTTGTTAGAAATTTAAGTCCAGATTGCTTAGCGTAGTTCGCCTCTTTTCCTGAAAACGCTCTAACTCCTATCTCCATAATCTTATCTATCCCCAGTTTTTCAGAAACCCTCCGCATGACTGTTGCATGGTTTACCTTAGAGCCTAAATACTCATCTCTAAAATCCATGTGTGCATCAAAACAGATTACCGTTAAGTCGCCGCTTCTACTCGCAGCTTCTACAGCTCCTAAAGTTAACGTATGCTCTCCTCCAAATATTATGGTTTTTAAGCCTTTAGAAAACTGCTCTTCTAATACGAAGCTGAGCCTTCTAAGAGTTTCATAGATATCTTGAACTACGTTGAGATTTCCCATGTCTTTAATCGCTAGGTTTGAAGTATCCAGTCCAGCCCTCAAACTATAGGTTTCAATGTTCACTGAGGCCTCCCTAATAGCGTTAGGTGCGAATCTTGACCCAGACCTGAACGTAGCAGTCCCATCATATGGTACTCCTAGAATAGCGTACTTGGGCTCGTACACGTCACCAACATCTAAAAACCTTAGCGTTTTAGAAACATAAAGTTCCTCATAGCTCATAGGCTAAACCTCACAGATTCAATCTTATTACCAGCTCATAAGGTGTAGGTTTGCAATAAAAACCATTTAGTAAAGTTATTTTTCTTCAAAAATATTGATGTTCATCTGGTGGTAGGATGAAATATGGTATCTGGACAGATTTCTACGGAGATTTAGATTTAACAACGGCGTTGTCAAGGTTAAATGATCATGGTTTTAAATATGTGGAGTACAGCTTTGAGCACATCCTGGCGATTGAAAGAGACGGTTCAGAATCTATTTTCAAAAATATTAGGGAAGTTGTAGAGAGCCTAGGTGTTGCGGCCCTTCAAATGCATGGTCCAAGTTTGGATTGGACTGAAACATACAGCATAGTCTGCAGAGACGAAACAGTTAGAAAAATATGCATAGAGAGAACGTGTAGATGGATCGAATACTGTTATAAACTTAATGTACCCGTCTTTGTTGAGCACCCGGGCTCAATGCAAGTGAAGACATTAGATGATTTAAAAACACTGGAAAAACTCAATGTTGAAAGCTTCAAACCGATTGCTAAGTTTGCGAAAGATAGAGATATAAGAATCGCTATAGAGAACATATTTGACTTTAAACCGGAGAGACTTAAAGGCGTTCGTTTCCTGAAATACCCAGCCAGCTACGGCTCTACGATTGATGAAATCAAGAAAATATGTGAAGCTACAGATCCAGACGTAGTAGGTATTTGCCTCGACACTGGACATGCAAATTATCAGGGATTGGATATAACCAATGCTGTGAAAGAATGTGGTAGCCTTCTATATGCTACGCATATAAATGATAATGATGGGTCTGGAGATCAACACCTCTCTCCGTTGAGAGGTAGTATAGATTGGAAAAGTGTTATTGATTGTTTTAAAAGTATCCAATATGATGGATTACTGAGTTTAGAGATTCCAGGTGAAAAACATCCCAGCATTACCGTTAGAGATAACAGGCTGAGGTTACTACTGATTACAATGGAAAATCTCATACGCTAGCTCGTATCTACTTAAATTTTGGAAGAAATGGAGTAGTCGTGTCTTAAAATTGGGTTGATGCAAATGATTTGATTGAGATAAGCTTTATAGACTTTTATATGTGAGTAGAGCATAATCTGTTATGGTGGTTAGAAATCTATAAGAGACTGTTCACTATGCCATTATGTTTAAGCCTTATCGTGACGGTTTTAGGCATTTATCCAAGTATAATCCCTCATATACTCATATTAGGAGTAGTGGGCCTTTCCTCATCAATTTTATCTATGAAATTCGATAAATTCTTTAAACCTTTAACTTTGGCCACTTCCATACTCTACTTATCTGTCTTCCTTTGGATTTCCACAATCCCAGGGAACACCATGACAGCATTCTTATCATACGTAGCTCTATTATTAACCGTGTTATCCATTATAAGTTTACTCGTGGTTAAGGAGGTTCGAAAGACTTGACATCTCCCCTCATCCACTGGATAGATAAAGTAGCCAATGATATTGAACAGTACTGGGGGTTTACTGGAGAAGTCATATGTAACGGCGGTTTATCTGTCTCGGGTCTACAGCATGTAGGTCGTCTAAGGGGGGAAATAGTCCTTGTAGATGCTGTTAGAAGAATACTTGAAGAACGCGGCAGGAATGTCCGTCACCTTTTAGTCTTATATACTCAGGATAATTGGAAGGGTAAAGACGCCCAGCTTAAAGCGTTCAAAAATCCTGAGGAAGCTTCAAGATATAAAGGTCGACGGTTGATAGACGTTCCAGACCCAGAGGACTGCCATCGGAATTGGGTTGAACACTATTGGGAAAATTTTGGGGATTATCTCCACAATTTCGCCAAACACGTAGATGTTTACACGACAACTCAGCTTTATAAAATGGACTCCATGAAGAAGATCCTACGTGAAATCCTCCTAAAAAAGGAAGACGTTAGAGCAGTTATAAACAAGTATAGGGGTAGGAGGCCATACCCTGAAAACTGGATACCCTACGACCCGCTGTGTGGAAACTGTCTTAGGATAGATTCCGCCGAGCCATTGGAAGTAGACTTGGAGGCATATAAAATCAGGTATATTTGTAGGAATTGTGGCTACGATGACTGGTGTAGTATGGAAGATGGCAAGCTCAATTGGAGGCTTGAATGGACAGCCATTTGGAAGGCTTTAAAAGTCATGTTCGAACCCTACGGTAAAGACCATGCCACACCGGGTGGGTCTAGAGATAGTTGTGTAGATCTTGCGGTTAATGTGTTAAAATTTAAGCCTCCGATTGGAGTGGCCTACGAATGGGTTGGATATGTAGTTGGAGGAAAGGACCTCGGTGACATGGGAAGTAGCGACTTTATAGGTTTTACTCCTGAAGATTGGGTTAAAGTGGCTGAGCCTGAGGTTCTTAGATACTACTACATTAATAATGATTGTATGAGGAGGCTGACTCTAAGCTTAGATCAAGTATACCACTATGTTGAATTGTACGATTTTGCTGAACGTGTGTATTATGGTGTTGAAAAGCCAGATAAGGAGGGTTGGGAAATCGCAACTGTGAAGAGGAGTTTTGAACTTTCTCAATTGAAGCCTATTCCCTCAGAGATGCCTTTTCAATTGAAATATCTTCACGCCGTCATACTGGTGCAAACCCTTCCGGAGGAGGACCTACTTGAAAACGCTATAAGACGGTTGAAATCTACGGGAATTCTTCTAAAAGACCCAGATCCATTGTCGGTTTCTAGGATCGACTCTAGATTGAGAAGAGCGTTGAATTGGCTTAAACTCTATGCTCCCAGTGAATTCCGTGTTAGACTGTTGGAGAGCCCTCCGTCTGAACTTAAGTCTTCTTTAAGTAGCGACGATAGGAATATGCTTAAAAACCTCATGGAACTTTTCAAGCTGATTGAGTGGACTGAAGAGTCCATTAAACAGACTATGATGCGTTTTACCTCCACTATTTCAAAGGCTGAATCTCAAAGGCTATTTAAAGCGCTTTATCTAATATTTTTTGGAAGGGCTAGCGGACCTAGGATAGCTCCGTATTTTGCAATGTTGAATAAGGAATTCGTTCTCAATAGACTTAAAGAAGCTATTTCTGAAAACTGAAAGCGGTTTTTGCCAGTAAATTCGTAGAAGAAGGCTGTGTTTTGCCTAGGAGGCTCTTAGCGACTGGGACAGATTTAGTTGACGAATTGTCTAGAATAGCCAAAGCCAGAAATTAAACAATACATGGTTTTTAAATAATATCCTTGAATAGGTTTTAAAGTTCTATAAGATGGATACTAAAATTGAAGATTCTGTAAGCTCTTATATGGTAGTAAAAATCTCAGAACTCAGGTTGTTTTTGAAGTAAATCTATACTTTTAAAACCTGTCCCCTGTTAAAGTTAACAACGAGAATTGTCTTCTTACCAGTCTTTGAACTTCTCTTTTAATGACGTGGTGCTCAACCGCCCATTATCGGTGGAAGGACCGTAACTTCTACGCTTTCCCCCTTTAACTTATCAGTTAAGTTTGCGCGTTTACCTGAGACGAACACTATGAGCATTTGTAGATGGGTATTTACGAAAACGCTTGCATAAGCGGGTGTACCATCTACGAGTTTAAGCTTCATGAGCGCTTCTTGAACAGTAACTCCTTCATCAGCCTCTACACTCGCAGCCTCTCCGAAATAGTTCACGAGGTTTCCGTAAAACTTAAACAGAACCTTCACGGTTTCAAATATAACGTCGTTATTTATATAAGTCTTTCTACGCTTAGAGGCTCAAAACTTACTCTCAACTTCAGAGTAGGGAATATAGAACTGAGGCTTAGGAGGCTTAGGTCTGTAAGACTCACTTCTGATTTTGGAAAGAGTGACACTATGCTTTAATGCCTCACTTTTCAACGTACTGTTTACAGCTTCCTCCAACTTCTCTGGACCGAGTTTAACTCTGGCATTCACCAGCAGAATCCCAGAATCTACATACTCAACGTTTTCAGGTCCGCTCACAACTACATTGAAGTCTGTCGAAGTAATACTAGCTTTAAATGCACCCCTATTGGTTCTTAAATAGACTTTCACGTGAGCCATAAACCCACCATGACTCCTTATCTGCCTATCAATTTCCTCTAAAGCTTCTTTAATGAAATTCCCTGGTCTGAAGCCTTCTTCCGACCTAACTTCGTAAAGCCCATCAAACCATGCAAGTTCAAGTTCAGCCTCCATATACTTGATCATATCTACATCTGGATACGGCAGTCTTCTAGAGACGCCTTTGAGGACAACGTCAACTATATTGTCGACTCCAACGTTAAATTTAGCAGACGTCACTACGAACTCAGCTTCAGGCCGTAGCTTCTTTAGGAGGTTGAGAGTCTCGATAATTGTTGGTCCATCTACCAAGTCCACCTTGTTCACACATATGACCTCCCCTTCTCTTATTTGTGATGCTATGAGATAGGCTATAGGGTCTCCAGCATCTAAAAGGTTTATCTCTTGGTGGAGTTTGAGAATTCTAGAAGCATCCACTAAGATGATTAATGGAGCAAGTTCAAATTCATCACGATAGAATTCCCGTATGGGTGTGTAAAGCGTTGGCATTAAACCAGCACAGCTTCCAACAGGTTCTGCGAGAATTACATCCGGCTTTAATTTTTCTAAAATTTTCTGAGCGTGTTTGATGAAAACCTGGAAGTTGCAGCAGAAGCATCCCCTCATAACCTCTGCGATTTCAAAACCATAGTCTTTAGCAATAGCGCTATCTACTAAAATTTCGCCTTGGTCGTTTGTCACCATGGCCACTTGTTTCCCATACTCGTTCATCAGAATTTCACCTACTCTAAGTAATAGCGTTGTTTTTCCACTTCCCAGGAATCCTCCAATAAATGCCAATCTAGGTTTCATAAACCCGTCAAACATAGTCTATATTGCTCAGATTTTTTAAACTTTACGTTAATATTTTCTTTACAACGATAAAAAACTAAAATGATGTTATATCCTTTGATAAGAAATGTCCGAAAAACCTGAACAGTTGAATAATGAGAGTAAAGACGGGTGCCTAAAGTGAGAAGCCCACTGGCGGAGGTAGGTCTTAACAAGAGTGATGTACAGGTGGTTTCAAAGAATTATAGGTCTTCCTACCGCGGATAAATCATCTATGGCTTGTTTAGCTTCGAGAGTCCCATATAGCATAACGTATGAGAGGCTCAGGAGGCTTTCAGAAGCAGAAACCTACATGAGGCAACTTACTAGAGTTGGACGACTTAGGGTTAGAGGTCGCAATCATATCGCTGGAATCGAAGTCGGTAGAGATGATAGAAAAGTCTTTTTTTTTTTGATGAAAACGTTATGGACGCTATTTGGACTAAGCTCAGAAGCCTGGGATATTTGTACGTCGCTTTAGACCTCTATGGTTATCGATCTGAAGGTCTTAATGAAGCTGTTGGAGAAAGTGGATGGTAGGGTAGAAGCTTTATGGATGCATCCACTAAGTACGGTATTCTAAAATTCAAACGTGAGTGTACAAGTAACGTTGAAGATGAAGTGGCGGTGAAGCTACCAGTAGCCATCTACGTTAATGGAAAACCGTTAAGCGTACTTTACGCCGCCCTCATGAGCTTAGAGAGCTAGCTATCGGTCATCTTTTAACTGAGGGATTTGTAAAAACCTTGAAGAGGTGATCGGAGTGAATGTAAAGAAGGATAAAAATTTATGTAGACGCTTTAAAAACGGTTGAAGAAAGAATAAAGTTACATAGCGCCAAAACAATCAAGGTAATTAAAACTACATGCGGTAGTTCTCTTGAGACGTCAGTTGATTGACTCTCAATTTGGAGGGTACAATCAGACGTTCAATGGCCCCTCGACGAAGTTTTTAGACTTGCGAGAAAATTAAACTCTGAAGCGCCCTTATATAAGAAGGCTGTGGAGTTCACGCAGCAGTTATTAGTGATAGAAATGGAGTAAACATTTCTATGTGAAAATGTAGGAAGACATAATGCTGTGGATGAAGCCGTTAGAGCTTATATTTTGAGGGGATCCTCATGCTTTAATCATACGCTTCTAGTATGTAGTGGAAGACTTTCATCTAAGATCGTTTTGAAAGCCGCTAGAGTGGGTATGCCGATGGTTGCTTCTATATCTGCTCCAACATCCCTCGGGACATCACTAGCCGATAGATTGGGAGTAACTCTCGTAGGATTTGTTAGGGGGATGAGATGCAACATATACGTTCACCCTGAAAGGTTATCATGTACATCATAGGAAAAACTATGACTTGTGGTTAAAGGAGATTGTGCCAAGTGACGAGTTACGAAAAGGGGTTTTGTCACGACCCGGCAAGATGGGAAGAATTCAAAGAAAAGTATGCGGAAGAGTTAAAAAGTAAAGGAGAACCGCTTCTTAAAATTAAACTAATTGAAGAAGAGAAGGGAACCATTACACTTCTTTATGCTGCAAAGGACAAAGAACATAATAATGTCGTCGCTTTGAGTAGCGTATTAATAAGGCTCATAAACTCTAGACTTTCACCATGTTTTTCATTTCCATTTTTTCTGTAAACATATATAACAAGAGGAAGCGTTATCGCGAAATAGGAAATGTGAACCATTATCCTTACCCATTCAGGACTCACCGTATAGCCGAACATCACCGCAAAAATTGAGCCAATTATCCCCTTATGATGAAATGGACTATCGCTTGGTATACCTAATGAGTAGGCAAGTTGAGATAGTCATCCTAATTGGATTCTTGTCTCTTCTGCATATTCTATCGCCTTATGTGTTCCATAACCTGCTAATCCAGCAGCTAAAAGAATCAGCAGTATACTGGTAAAGTAGAAAAGTTTATTCAGATTGATTCTCATGCCTGCTTTGAATATGGCATAAGATAGTGCAGTTGCAGTCAACGTTCCGATAGCAGTTCCAACTAGTGTTCCTACTGTGTCTTGAAACAAAAGTGGAGTTAGAAAAAGCACAGTTTCGAGTCCTTCTCTGAATACCGCGATGAACGCGATTGATATTAGCACAATGATCGTGCCTTGAGTTGCTGCTACTTCGACTTGCTGCTCCATTTCTTGTTTAATGTATTTTCCTTTTACAGCCATCCAATATATCATTGAAGATAAAACTGCAACAGCAATGAACGCTGCTAAAGCCTCAAACAGCAATTGCGAAGTCTTGGCTAAACTGCCATACACAAATTGGATAATAACGCCTAAGCTTAAACTGAAGACCACTGCTAGAAGAACTCCGTGTCAAACGTAGCGAATCAAATGGTGTCCGCCAGATCTAACCAGGTATAATATTATCCTCGCTGTTATGAGTGCCTCTTCAAAAACTTCTCTGAACGCTATTAAATATTGACCTAACAAAGCTATTCACGTCCATAAGGAGATCGCGAAACTTGTCCACCATGATTCACTCTCACAATTACGATAATCGCAGAGAAAAGGCTTAAATTAGCATACATTTCAGTTCAACCTAAAGTTTTTGGACTAACCTACTCGTTAACATATTTCTGAGTTATTTTGCAAAGTTGACATATGTCTAAGACATCTATGCTTTGGACTTCAGAAGCAGCAATCCTTTCTGCCGTTTTCTCTATAAATTCTCTGACGCCATCCATCTTCATCAATCTTTCGGCTAGCTTCCATCCGCGTTTTGAGTGCGTATAGTGGCTTATAGCAGCCTGCGTAGTACCTAAAGCTTTAGCGGCTGAAGTTTGAGTGAAGTTGTACTTTTCTATGAGTTTTTTGGCTATGAGAAGCCTTATGGCTGGTAAAATAAATTTAACGGATAATTCACATGGAGGTTTCAAATACATGAACCTTCAAAGGAAATAACTATTACTCCGTTATTAAACTTTTCTTAAGGAGGGTGAAAATAGAGGGCATACACCGCCTCATCCCTCATCGTCCAAATGCCATACATGGAAGGTGCCTTGGAAGAGCCCATCATCAGTAAAAGTTTTTTGACGGATTTTCAAGTCTGAATTTTGACTTTATCTCTTTATTCGGAAGTAGACTTGACTACATTTTATCCAGCTCTTCAGCCTCTCAGCCGTTTCGATTAGTTCTATTAAGGCTTTTGCATGAAGCCTCATAATTCCTTCGTCGTAGTGTATTTCGTGTGCAATTGTTAAGCAGAAGACTCAGAGGATTTCGAAGACATCGAACGTATCGATGCCTTTGATGTTAAGATAGTTCCCCACCTTCCTACTTAGCTCATAGCTATTGGTATGACCTGCGCTATGACTTCGCTCACCGAACCTCTGGTTAGCTTTTTCATATCAGTTCATAAAGCTGTCTCCACGTTTACAAACCCAATTTTCAGCAATCATAACAGTCAAGAAACCCACATCCCAAGCAACTACTTAATATGTTTTAGCGAGGACCATTTAAGACTATGAGGAACGTAAAAATGGACGGAACCATCAGTTTAACCCCTAAGCCCTTTAGTTGAAGCGCGGTGTGTTAAGGAAGGCTGTTCGCCTCGGTAAGAAGTGTCAATCCACTACTAGTTTCCATCCTCTATAGAAATAGACTGCTTAGTAAATTTTTCCCCATCCCATGAATAGGCTTCAACGTCAACAATCCCTCCTTCAAATGAGACTATCACGTATATCATGTCGGGGTAGAAGGCAGACCTTCTGTCCAATTCAGAAGGTTCGGCTCGGCTAAATGGATGACTGTGATATATGCCTAAAATACTTAATCCGCTTTTCTCTATATTAAGGAAAGCATTATACACTTCTTCGGCATCGGTTTCGTAAACAAACGGCGACTGGGCAATATTCTTCAATGGGTAGATCTTTTTGGCATATGAAACTCCGTTTTCTCTAACCCCCGCTATAAGTCCGCAGGCTTCATTAGGAAACTCTCTTTTACACACCTCTATTAGATTTTCAAAAACTGCTCTAGGAATCTTCAACATTTTGTGCACTACGGGAGCATTCTTCAATCTACTCATCTAACTCTTTAACAGTATATTTCAAGTGAAGAACTTTAAAGTTTGCATCGTTTTCAAATTGATTTAGATGGGTGGCATGGTCACTTTTAGACTTAGCGTCTACTTCTTCTATGGTCTCTATGGTTAAGCTTACTAGAACTCTGATGACATCGGCCCTTAAAAAGGAATACGTCGCTAGACTTTTGAATGGTCTGCTGTATGGATAGCCTCGTCTTCCTTCTGAGGAGATTCGCTATGGCCGTAATGGCTATTCTAGTATTAGTTGACGTGGCTTCGTAAAATACGTCATCCAACTCTTCTTCAAGAAGACTCATAATCATTGACCATCCTATCCTGTCTTTAACGCTATTGCTATGCGGGTTAAATCCTTCAAGTTTAGCCCAGTCGCCTCTCTTCGTAGAAGATGTTGACTGTAGCCTAACTATGGGTATTGGTCAGCCTTTGTAGAGCAGTTCCAAGTGTTATAGGCCTTAAACCCGGTTGTAGGGAGCCTCTCGGCTGATAAAAGTTTTAAAGCCTCGAAGGTTTCACGCCCCCCTTTAAAACGACCATTGTCTCTCTATCTAATATGATGGGCTCTTTTATACATCTCTCACTGAGTATACGCTTGTATACTGGGACAATCGATCTTAAATCGACGCGTACTGGCCGTTTCACTTCGCTTACATAACCCATTTGGATGAATGACGTAACATTGTTATATTCTTCTTTTTCTTAAAAACTTTTTGGAGAAAACTTTAAGAGCATAACATTGTTATATAATGAAACGTGAAACGCCCACTCATTCTAGTCCTAGGAGGAATAGATGAAGAGTTCTACAATATTTTAAAATCCCATGCATTAATTAAAGAGTCAACCCTTGAGAGACTGGCCGAAGAAATTGAAAATGCGGACATACTCGTAGTTCGAAGCAACGTTAAGGTTACGCGGGAACTGCTCGATAAGGCGGTAAAGTTGAGACTTATAGCTAGGGCTGGAAGCGGCTTAGACAATATCGATGTCTGCTATGCCACTCAAAAGGGTATAAAAGTAGTAAACGCCCCCGAGGCCCCGGTAGAATCCGTTGCTGAACTCACCATAGGATTGATCATAAGTTTAGCAAGAAGAATACCTCTATTGGATCAACGCGTGAAAACTGGTGGATGGAGGGAGGATTGGATGGTGGGTATAGAATTGAAGGGGAAAACTCTGGGAATTATTGGACTTGGAAGGATAGGGTCCAGGGTCGCATCAATAGCCAAGATGCTTGGTATGCAGGTGATAGCCTACGACCCATATATTCCTAAAACTAAAGCTGAGCAAATAGGAGTGGAGCTCGTAGAAAAGCTCGATGAACTTTTAAAACTGAGCGACTTCATATCAATTCACGTGCCATTGACTGATGAAACGAGGTTAATGATAAGAGCTAGAGAATTTTCTTTAATGAAGAAAGGAGCATACTTGATAAACACCAGTAGAGGAGCTGTCGTAGATGAAAAGGCTCTTCTTGAAGCCTTAACCTCAGGTCAACTAAAGGGAGCTGCTTTGGATGTTCTAACGGAAGAACCACCGATAAATAACCCATTGTTAAAACTCGATAATGTTTTAATTACCCCACACATCGGGGGTTTTACTCTAGAAGCCCAAAGGAAAATAGCTGCCACGATAGCCGAGGAAATTCTATCTTTCATGCGTGAGAATCATCTTATTTCTTGAGAATAGTTTCAATCATCATTTGCTTATCTTCAACGTCTCTCACAAATATCCTTAATCAGCATTCCATTCCATAAATTCAAACCTTAAATACAACTTAATATAATATATAACGATGTAATATGAATTTGAGTGTGAATGGATATGGAGTTTAGGGGGACGATAATGGTTATGCTAATAGTGTTCATTGCCTCTTCAATTCTTATTCGTCAGGTAGGAGGATGTAATGTATGTACAATTCGAAATGGAACAGACGTAAGACCTGGGCCGAAACCCGCATTAAACGACGAGGGGGAACAGTTGTACGCTACCGTACCTTTACTGCTATCGAGTGGTGCGGCGGTAACCACTGTAGTAGCTATTTCAACGGTTTATTTGTTGAAAAGTAAAAGAAAGAAATGGCGTCCATTTAATTAGCGTGAAAACGGGGCTCATAACTCATCAGCTCCTCATTTGAAATGACATGTATAGGCTCGGCTACCATCGAACTACCTGCTAGAGGCTATTAGACTATCCATGAGTTAAATTCACACGACATCCCGCTTAAGTATCTCTTAAAAGCTTCTTAAAGTGCTATTCACGTGTGAAAGCAGGACTTCTATCGATAAAGTTAAAGGCTTGTTTAACTCTTCTAAAACTTGGATTTGAGCCGCTACCTACCTATACCTGAGAAGCTTAAACTTTACCTCGAAGGTAAGATTCAAGAAAGTTGCTCCACAAAACCAAGCTATATTGCTAGAGTCAAGTGGGGATCGGTTGAGATCGTAGTCAACAAGCTCAAAGAGAAGTGCGACGACTTGAAAACTGTATGGGAAGTCATGTTTAAGTGCGTTAAGGGTGAAGGTACTCTCACTTTCACAAAAAATGGCAGGCTTATAATCGAAGCCTCGAGTTGGGAAGGCGCTCTCCGCCTTCTCGAAGAGATACTTGCATAAGCCGTTTGAAGGCTCAGTAATTGACTTGTTTAGAAGCTTTGGAAGATAGCTGTGTGTTTATTTGCGTCCTCAACCATGAACTAGCCCACCTCTTACGGCAATCCTCAGAGCAGAATATGTAAAGCTTATTAACGCAGCATGTCTTACGAACATACAACTCATCTTTAACGAGGCGGCCACAAACCATGCAACGCAAGTATGAATCCTCCCCAAGTAGTCTTTTAAACGGCAATTTCAGATTAGATAGATATAAATATAAGCTTAACGCTGTAATATCAACCGATTTACATGGAGAATATCGATGAGTCCCTTACAACTAGGGCAATAGTTAAAGCCGCTGCAGATAAACTCTCTAGGCTGGCAGAGGTAGATGTCATAGTCGTAGGCACAGGACCAGCTGGTCTTACGGTTGCGGCGTATTTTAGCTAGAGATGGTTTAAGCACGCTCGTAATAGAGAGGAGGCTTTCTTTTGGAGGTGGAATAGGTGGTGGAGGAATGCAGTTGCCAGCAATACTCGTACAAAAGCCCGCAGATAGTATACTTAAAGACTTTAACTGTAGACTTCAACCCTTCAATGAACACATATACGTGGTAGCAGCCATAGACGCTAGAGCGGAAATACTGCTTGGAGTGTCCGTGGATGATGTAATCTTTAGAATTGAAAACGATCTCCCTAGAATCGTTGGGGTCGTCGTTCAATGGAGCTCGACGATTATGGTAGCTCTCCACGTAGATCCAGTCTCATTCAAATCTAAAGCGGTCATAGACTGTACAGGACATGAGGCGGAGATCCTGTCAGTGGTTTCTAGGAAGGTCCTGGGGTTAAATATAGCCCTTCTGGGGGAGGCCTCAATGCGGGCGGCGGAAGGAGAAATGCTTACAGTCGAGAAAACTTGCGAAGTTTGTCCAGGGCTTTATGTTGCGTGGATGTCGGTTGCAAACCTCTATAGAACACCTAGAATGAGACCTATATTCGGTGGCATGCTGTTGTCGGGTAAGCGCGTAGCCGAACTTATGAAGAACGACATACGAAGGAAAAACCAAACATAGATTGCCAAAATTATTGAAGAGTTCAACTCATTAGTAGGAGGATATGCGTAATAACCGTGATGAGACGATTACTAAGGTAATTCTCCGTAGTCCCTATGCCGTTGTCGAATAGTTAGCTTTTCATTGCTATCCGTCCTATCCCAGCTAGTTGTCATCAAGGCTTCCTGAAACAACGGGGTTCCTCACATTTTGGATTCACATCGTCTGCGGTCTGCGCCCCGATCCACCTCGACGGCGAGCCGAACCGTCAGCCCCCTCATCAAAACTACTTAGATAAACTCATAGTGGAGAAGTTAACTACTTAGAAACTGCTGGCGAACCCAATGGCTGTA
The DNA here is from genome assembly GCA_938082915.1 of uncultured archaeon. Lineage (GTDB taxonomy): Archaea > Thermoproteota > CALKCG01 > B24 > B24 > DTBU01. Next base: position 13,727 of record CALKCG010000017.1, read on the forward strand.
AGATGCATAGGTATAAGCTATGATTGATGAAGCATAGTGGAGGAGGCCGTGAGATAAGCTTCATGGTCTTCGTGATTGAGTGAGTGCTCTAAGCAATCTCTCATACTGGTCCGAAGCGATAGCGTTGAACTTTAATGTTTTTAGTGGTGGGGTAGTGTCATAGCAATTTAGATATTTTTTCTAAAGTGTTGCAGAGTAAGTTCACCTCCTCTATTGTGTTATATATGTAGAAGGAAGCTCTAACGGAGCTTTGTACTCCAAGTCTTCTATGTAAAGGCTCAGCGCAGTGGAGACCAGACCTAACGGCTATGTTCTCAAGTTCGTCGAGAAATAGTGCAACGTCATGGCTGTTGATGTTTTTAACGTTAAAAGCTATGAGGCCGCCTCTATCTTCAGCTCTCTTAGGCCCGTAGATTGTTACTGACTCTAAATCGCCGAGTCTTATAAGAGCCAAGTCTGTCAACTGGACTTCATGCTTACGCACATTATCCATTCCGATTTTCTCAAGATATTCGACCGCTGCTGCAAGCCCCATCGCTCCGGCGACGTTTGGAGTGCCTGGCTCGAACCTCCATGGCATGTCATTCCACTCAGGTTTCACAAGATCGACTTTACTTATCATCTCCCCACCTCCAAAAGCTGGCTGAAGTACGTTTGAAGCATCCTTACTCACGTAGAGGACTCCTATACCCGTAGGTCCAAGCATTTTATGTCCGCTGAAGACTAAGAAATCGCATCCAAGCTTTTTCACATCTATGGGGATGTGTGGAGTTGATTGCGCTGCATCCACGAGTACTAGAATTTCACGCTCATGAGCTAGTTTAACGAGCTTCTCGACGGGGTTGATTGTTCCAACCACGTTCGATACGTAGTTTAGAGCTAACAATTTAGTCCGCTTGGATAAGAGAGACGTGAAGTTTTCCACATCCAGATATCCGTCGTCGGTTATGTCTAAGAATTTTAGCTTTACTTTAAACTTGTCACGTACGATCTGCCAAGGGACTAGATTTGAATGGTGCTCCATAACTGTCGTAATCACTTCGTCTCCAGGATTCCAGTCTAAACCATAGGCGACTATGTTGACGCCCTCCGTGGCATTTTTAGTGAAAATAACTTCACTGGGGTCAGCTCCTATGAACTTTGCAATAGTCTCCCTAGAGTTTTCATACAACGTGGTCACCTCTTGAGACAACCTATATAAACCCCTATGTACGTTAGCCGTGTACCGTTCATAGTAGCGAACTACGGCATCTATGACTTGACGCGGTTTAAGGGTTGTAGCGGCATTGTCCAAGTAGATTAGAGGTTTACCGTCCTCCCTACGCAATGATAACATTGGGAAGTCTTTACGTATGGACTCGGAGTTTAACATAGAGGCCAACTCACGCTATTCATCTTAAGTTTAGAGATAACGCAGTTATAAATTTAACATAAAACTTATAACACTGTTAAGCTTACTCAATATAAGCTTAGCCCAAGGGTGAGCTATCTATGCGGGTCACAACTCTTGTTTTAAAGAATCTTTCAAGAAGGAAAGGACGTTCAATTTTCAGTTCCATTGGATTGATACTTGCAACCGCTGTGATCGTCTCGGTATTCACCATTACTCGTTCTATGGAGGTGCAAATTAGTGATGAAATAGAAAAATATGGACCAAACATAATAGTAACACCTAAAGCCGAGTCGATAAGCGTTCCTTATGGAAGCGTCGTTATAGGCGATGTCACGATCCCCGAAAGCTCTGTGTACAAGATTTATGCGATTCCAAACAAGCAAAACATTAGAGTTGTATCCCCAAAACTTTACGGTCAAGTTCAATATGGAAACAATAGCATTCTTATCGTTGGGATTATTCCAGAGATGGAAATTGAACTTAAAAAATGGTGGAACGTCAGTGGTTCGCTGCCTCAAAATGATTCTAATGAAGCAATTGCAGGCTCAGCGGTAAAGTCGTCGCTTGGCTTAACAATAGGCTCAACTATTCAAGTCAAGAATATCAGCCTTACCATAGTTGGCTTTCTAATGGAAATGGGTTCCATCGATGACTACTCTATATTCTTGCCGCTACGGACAGCTCAAAAACTACTCAATCTCACTGATCGGGTCAGCATAATAGAGGTGGGAGCACTTTGCAGAAACTGTCCGGTTGAGGTAATTTCTCAGCAGATAATGGACACTATTCCAGGTGTTAAGGCGACTCCAATCAAGCAGGCAGTTGAGACCAGAATGAAAACTGTTGAGCAGACGGCTAGTTTTTCACTCCTTTTAGCCTCAATAATCCTCATAGTCGGCTGTGCCAGCGTCATGAACACGATGTTGACCTCTATTCATGAAAGGATGAGGGAGATCGGTATATTTATGGCCCTTGGAGCCGACAACAGTCATTTATATAAAATGTTTCTCTTGGAATCTGCGATTTTAGGCTTAATCAGCGGACTAATAGGTACAATTGTAGGCTTGTTTTTATCGATAATACTCGGGTCCACCCTCATAAAAGTCACCATAAACCCTGCTGACGCCCCGATTTATACCATTCCACTCGCCATTATTCTATCGGTTTCAGTATGTCTAATTGCAAGCCTTTACCCCGCTTGGAGGGCTACCAAAATAGATCCCGTCAAAGCATTGAGGAGCGTGTAAATATGATAGCATTAAAAGGGGTTACGAAGATTTATGAAGTGGAGAGAATCCCCATTCTCGCCTTAGATAATGTGAACTTAAAAATTGAAAAAGGCGATTTTCTTGCCGTTATGGGACCAAGCGGAAGCGGAAAGTCAACGCTCCTCTACACGATTGGGGGGCTATTAACACCAACCAAGGGCGATGTAGTAGTAAATGGCACATCGATCTATAAATTAACCCCTCGGGAACGGAGCAAATTTAGACGGGAAAACGTGGGCTTCATCTTCCAAACTTTTGAATTGTTGCCATACTTGACGGCACTGGAAAACGTCATGCTTCCACTATACCTAAGCGGCATTCCCTCGACTGAACAAGAGGAAGTAGCAAAAGAAGCTCTTTACAAGGTTGGATT